>WFPN01000152.1 GCA_015487535.1 Aquificaceae bacterium | reverse complement strand
GGTTTCCTGACATACGGAGAGTTCTTCACTAAGGAGGGTAGGAACTGGTTTATGAACTACACCTTCACCTCTATCTCCCTGGCGGAAAACCTAAAGGTTTACGGCCGAGAAGACCAGGATATTGAGGAGGGTCCGGACAGGGAGCTGATGAGGTTCAGGGCCCTCGTGTCTTTGGTGAACTCCATAACAAGAGAGCTGAAGGAGGCGAACAGCAAGCTGGAGAAGCTCGCGGAGAAGGAACCTCTAACAGGGCTGTACAACAGAAGGAAGATGATAGAGCTGATAGATGAGCAGCTCCGGAGGTCTGAGAGGTACAGTACTTCCTTCTGTCTGCTGATGGTTGATATAGACGATTTCAAGCTAGTGAACGATACCTGTGGCCATCAGAAGGGGGACGAGATCCTCCTGGAGGTATCGGATCTGATGAGAAGCGTTCTGAGGGAGACGGACGTGATCTCAAGGTGGGGTGGTGAAGAGTTCCTGATCCTGATGCCCCAAACGGACCTAGATGGAGGGACCGCTGGCGCCGAGAAGCTGAGGCTCGAGGTGAAGAAGAGGTTGCGACTGCCCGGTGGGGGAAGCCTAAGCGTTAGCATAGGTATAACGGCCTACAGGGACGGAGACAGCTTAGAAGAGCTGGTTAGCAGAGCGGATAGGGCTATGTACTCTGCGAAGAGGAAGGGAAAGGATCTAGTCTCTGTCTATTGATCCTCCACCGAGTAAACTCCGGGAAGGTTCCTGCCCATTTCACCCCAGTCGAGGCCGTAGCCCACGAGGAACTTGTTGGGAACCTCAAAGCCTACGTAATCGGCCTCGAAATCCACCACCCTCCTCCCCTTCTTGTCCAGGAATACGCAGGTCTTCAGTTTTGCCGGGTTCTTAAAATTCAGGAACTCGTATATCTCCTTCAACGTCAAACCCGTGTCGAGTATATCGTCCACGAGAAGTACATCCTTCCCCTCCACGTCCGTGTCTAAGTCCTTCACAACCTTTATGTTCCCTGAGCTCTCCATCGACTGCCCGTAGCTGGATACCCACAGGAAATCCACCTTGAGGGGTAAATCTATCTCCCTTATGAGGTCTGCAACGAAAACGAAGGCACCCTTCAGGAGACCAACCACTACGAACTCCTCTGAGTCCTTGAAGTCCTTTTCTATCTCCTTTCCCAGCTCCCTAACCCTTCTGCGTATATCCTCCTCCTTTATCAGGAGTGACAGCTTCTTTCCCCTTATCTCCTTCATCCGTGTGTATTTTACCAAGCTCGAGCTCCATCATCAGGGCTGTCTCCCCGTCGGAGTAAAACTTCTTCCTTTCCTTAACTATCCTGAAGCCCATAGAGCGGTAAAGCCTTATAGCAGGTAAGTTAGATTTTCTAACGTCCAGCTGGATCACATCCGCCTTACCCTTCAGATCCTCTAGGAGCATCCTCAGAAACTCCTTGCCAACTCCCTTCCCCCTATACTCCGGAGCCACGGCGAATGTCATCAGAAAGGCCTCTCCCTTAACTATCCATACCACCGAGTACCCGATCACGTTCCCATCGTTCTCCAGAACGTACCTTATCGAGTAAGGGAGTGAGAACTCCCTCTCCAGTGCCTCCCTGCTCCATGCGTCCGTTGTGAAGGACCTCCTGTTTATATCGTAAACCCTCTCGAGATCCTCCTCTCTCATCTCCCTGAGAAACAGCTTCATCGCTTCAAATTATAATTAAGGTGATGCTACCTGCACTCGCCGCACTCCTTATGCTGATCAGCCTTTCATTTTCAAAGATCTTCGTGGCCAAGTGGGACGGTCCTATAACCCCTATAACGGCGGACTACGTTGATAGGACCCTGACCAAGGCCGAGAGAGAGGGCGGAACCATCTACGTTTTGGAACTCAACACACCCGGTGGACTTGCGGAATCGATGAGGAGGATAGTGCAGAGGTTCCAGGGATCCCCACTTCCGGTGGTCGTCTTCGTGTACCCACCAGGAGGCAGGGCAGCCTCGGCGGGAGCGATCATCACAGTGGCCGCCGACATAGCCGCTATGGCTCCGGGTACCAACATAGGTGCGGCCCATCCGGTCCGTATAGGCGGTGTTCCGGGAGAGAAAGAGGAGAAGAAGGCAGGGAAGGACGTTATGGAGGAGAAGATCCTCCAGGATATGCTCGCCTTCGTCAGAAGCATAGCCAAGGAGAAGGGGAGGAACGTAGAGGTTGTGGAGAGGATGGTCAAGGAGAGCCTCTCCCTATCCTCCGAGGAGGCCCTGAAGGAGAGCGTTATAGATCTCATCGCAACCGACATAAGGGACCTCATCAAGAAGGTAGAAGGAAGGAAGATAAAGAAGCTGGGTAGAGAGATAACCGTGAAGATCGAAGGGGAGGAGGTGGTTTACCTGGAGGAGAACGTAAAGGAGGAGCTTCTAAAGATCCTCACCAACCCTACGGTGGCCTACCTGCTTCTCATGCTCGGCTTCTACGGTATATTCTTCGAGCTCTACAACCCTGGTGCTGTGGTACCGGGTGTTGTGGGAGCTATATGCCTTCTCTTAGGGCTCTACGGACTCTCCCTGATCTCTATGAACTGGCTCGGCCTCCTGCTGATAATCCTCGGCGTTCTCCTCTTTGTGTTGGAGCTGATAACCCCTACCTTTGGGGCTTTGGCGGTGGGAGGTGTTATCTCTCTCGCCCTTGGTTCCCTCTTTCTGATAGATCCGGAGTCTCCGTACGGGGAGCTTCCGAAAACGGTGATAGCGACCGTCGTCCTAGCTAGCGCTGCTTTCTTCCTGATAGCGGGGAGGTTCGGACTCAAAGCCCAGAGGAGAAAGAAGCTAACGGGGGCCGAGGGTATGCTTGGGGAACGGGGAGAGGCTATAACCGATTTCAGGAAGGGAAGAGGGAAGGTTTTGGTTCATGGTGAGATATGGAACGCCGTTAGCGACGAGGACGTAAGGAAGGGCGATACGGTGGAGGTGGTTGAGGTTATGGGTTTAAAGCTCAGGGTCAGAAAGGTCTCTTCCTGACCTCCCCAACGAAGACCAGAACTCTTGCTATCGCTTCGTACAGAACCGGGGGGATCTCCTCGAAGACCTCCACCTTCAGCAGGGCTTCCACCAGGCCTTCGTCTTCAACAACCGGGATACCTTCCCTCTTGGCCAGCTCTATTATTCTCT
>WFPN01000151.1 GCA_015487535.1 Aquificaceae bacterium | reverse complement strand
GGTTTTAAGATCCTTCGGTTTTTCCGAACACGAGATGAGGATGAACGTTAAAAGGGTTATCGCAAGGCTTAAAAACCCTCCCATCGTCTCTAATATAGCAATTCGGGGGCAAATCTGCTATAAGTTCTCGCAATCATGTTAAACCTCTCCGGTAAAGTAGCCCTGGTTACAGGTTCAACCCGAGGTATAGGCAGGGCCACGGCCGAGAAACTCGCCGAAGCTGGGGCAACGGTCATAATCACAGGCAGGAGCGAGGACAGGGCGGTCGAGGTTGCGAAAGAGATAAGGGAAAAAACGGGGAGCGAGACCTTCGCTGTGGGGATGGACATAGGCGTAAAAGAATCGGTGGAGGGAGCCTTCAAAAGAATTACGGATAGGTTCGGAGGCGTGGACATACTGGTGAACAACGCTGGTATGAACAGGGACACCCTCTTTGTGAGGATGAAGCTCGAGGACTGGGAGGAGATAATAAGGGTAAACCTGACTGGGACCTTTCTAGTCACACAGCTCTCGGTCAAGGGGATGATGAAGAAGAGATGGGGGAGGATAATAAACATGTCCTCGGTGGTTGCCTTCATAGGCAACGTAGGCCAGGCCAACTACTCTTCCGCCAAAGCTGGTCTGATCGGCTTTACCAAGACACTCGCAAAGGAGCTCGCTTCGAGGAACATAACTGTAAACGCGGTAGCCCCGGGTTTCATAGAGACCGACATGACCGAAGATCTTCCCGAGGACATAAAGCAGGGATTCCTGAACCAGATACCCATGAACAGGTTTGGAAAGCCGGAGGATGTGGCGAACGTAGTTCTCTTCCTGGCTTCGGACATGGCCGGATACATTACGGGTGAGGTAATTCATGTTAACGGAGGTCTCTTTTAGATAAAATCTGCTTGGAGGTGAAGAAGATGGCTATCGAGGAGAGGATCAAGGAGATCATAGCCGACCAGCTGGGTGTGGAGGCGGACAAGATAACCCCCGAGGCTAAGTTCATAGAAGACTTGGGAGCGGACTCCCTCGACGTAGTAGAGCTTATCATGGCCTTCGAGGAGGAGTTCGGCATAGAGATACCTGACGAGGATGCTGAGAAGATACAGACGGTCGGGGACGTGATCAACTACCTCAAGGAAAAGGTAGGTGGATGAGGAGAAGGGTAGTTGTAACCGGCCTGGGGGCAGTCACTCCCATAGGTACCGGTGTAGATAGGTTCTGGAGAAACCTCGTAAAGGGTGTAAGCGGTATAGATCTGATAAAAGGCTTCGATCCTGATGAGTTCGGCCTCAACGTCAAGATAGCGGGTGAGGTCAGGGACTTCGATCCCTTAGATTTTATGGACAAGAAGGAGGCGAGCCGGCTTTCGGTTTTCGTTCAGTACGCGGTCGCGGCTGCGGAGGAGGCAATAAGGGACAGCGGTATAAAGGAGGCCGGGTACGACCCCCTCAAGGTCGGCGTGATAATAGGAACCGGCATAGGTGGGCTCAGGGACATAGAGAGGGAGCACTCGGTCATAACCCAGAAGGGCGCGAGGAGGGTATCCCCCTTCTTCATACCCTACGGAATATCAAATATGGGGGCCGGGTACGTGGCGATAAGACACGGCTTCAAGGGCCCCAACTACTGCGTGGTTTCTGCCTGCGCTACGGGGAACCACTCTATAGGGGACGCCTTCAGGATGATACAGGTGGGAGACATAGACGCGGCTATCGCCGGGGGAACGGAAGCCGCTATAACCCCCCTGGGGGTGGCTGGCTTTGCTGTCATGAGGGCGCTCTCTACGAGGAACGATGAACCCCAAAAGGCGTCTAGGCCCTTCGACAAGGACAGGGACGGCTTCGTAATGGGAGAGGGTGCGGGTATCCTTGTACTGGAAGAGTACGAGCGTGCTAAGGCAAGGGGAGCGAAGATCTACGCGGAGCTCGTTGGATACGGGGCCACGGACGACGCTTACCACATAACCGCTCCCCACGAGTGCGGGGAGGGTGCTTACGAGTGCATGAAGCTGGCTCTGGAGGACGCAGGGCTCAACCCGGACGAGGTGGATTACATAAACGCTCACGGAACCTCCACACCCCTGAACGACAAGGTGGAGACCATGGCTATAAAGCAGCTCTTCAAGGATCACGCCTACAAGCTCAAGATAAGCTCCAACAAGTCGATGATAGGACATCTGCTCGGGGCCGCCGGGGCTGTGGAGGCGGTAGCCTCGGTGAAGACGGTAGAAACGGGGATAATACCTCCCACGATAAACCTGGAGAACCCCGATCCCGAGTGCGATCTTGATTACGTTCCCAACGAGGCTGTGGAGATGGACGTAAAGGTAGTTCTATCAAACTCCTTTGGCTTCGGGGGGACGAACGCCTGCCTAGTCTTCAAAAAGATAGAGGATGTATGAGAGGCTCGAGAGCAGGATAGGGTACACCTTCAAGAATAAAGATCTCCTTAAGCAGGCCTTTACACACGTTTCCTACGCGAGGGAGAAGGGGACCTCCCACTACGAGACCTTAGAGTTCCTGGGGGACGCCCTCTTAAACTTTATAGTGGTGGATATACTCGTTGAGGAGTTTCCGGGAAAGAGGGAGGGAGTTCTCGCGTCCCTCAAGGCTTACCTGATAAGCGAAGAGTTTTTTTACGAGCTTGCCCAGGAGCTGGAGCTCCCTGAGTACATACTCATAAGCAGGGGAAAGAAGAACGTCTCTATCGTAGGTGACGTGTTCGAGGCCCTCTGGGCCGCCATATACGTGGACAGCGGGAGGGACTGCAACCTGGTGAAGGACCTATTTAAGAGACTCTTCAGGGAGAAGATAGTCGATACAGTTAGAAATCACAGGATAAAAAAGGATTACAAAACGATGCTTCAGGAGATAACCCAGAAGAGGTGGAGGGAGAGGCCTACCTACAGGGTGATAAGCGTGGAGGGACCAGAGCACGCCAAGGTATTCACCGTGGAGAGCTCTATAAGGGGCATATCCGCCGTGGGGAAGGGCAGGAGCAAGAAGGAGGCCGAGCAGGAAGCTGCCAAGAGGTTGGTCAAGAAGTTGCAGGAGGACTAGGTGAGTTCACTATCTCCTCCACGCCTCTGAAGTACTCCCTCACGAGCTCCTTCCCACCTTCAGCTACCTTCCTCCCCTCATCCATTAAGAAGACACGGTCCGCCAGCAGCAAGGCCTCCAGCGGATCGTGGGTAACTATCACTATCGGGATCTGGAGCCTCAGCTCCCTTATGAACTCTATTATGCCAAGCTTCCTCTTGAAGTCCAGGCTGGCGAAGGGCTCGTCCATGAGTAAAGCCCTGGGCCCGTAGGCTATCGCCCTGATTATGGCGACCCTTTGCCTCTCCCCTCCGGACAGCTCAGCCGGGTATCGGTTCTGGAGCTTCCCTATACCGAACCTCTCAATTAGATCTTCTACCTCGAACCTCCGTCCCGACTTTTTGGCCGCAAACTCTATGTTCTCTCTGACTGTGAGGCGGGGTAAAAGGTTGTCTTCTTGGAAGACTATCCCGATCCTTCTCTTTTGGGGAGGGAGGAAGATCCCCTTCCCTGTATCGAAGAAGATCTCGTCGCAGCACCTCATGAAGCCCTTTTCCGGCCTCTCCAAGCCACACATAACCCTCAGCGTGGTTGTCTTTCCACATCCAGAGGGTCCGAGGATAACGTTTATACCTATCCCGAAGCTAAACTCAGCCTCCACACTGAAGGCCCCGTAGCTCTTCAGAAAACTCAGCTCTATACCTTTACCCATCTTTTCCTCAGGATGAGGATAACAGAGAGGGCCAAGGCAGAAACGGTCAGCAGTAGGAGTGAAGCCCTGTGCGCTTCAGCGTAATCGAGAGCTTGAACCTCATCGTATATGTATATGGAGAGTGTCCTAGTTTCTCCGGGGATGTTTCCCCCCACCATAAGGACCACGCCGAACTCTCCCATAGTGTGCGCGAAGACGAGAGCGCAGGAGGTTAGGATCCCTCCCCAGCTGTTTGGTAGCACCACCCTTAGGAACGCCTCGAGCTTCGAGTATCCGAAGACGTAGGCGATCTCCAGGTATCTTTTGGGTACCTCCTCAAAGGCGTCCCTTATGGGGAAAACACCGAAGGGAAGCGAGTAGATCACCGAGGCGATGACGAGGGCTTCGAAGCTGAAGACGATAGGTCTGCCCAGAACAGCCTCGAAAAGATCACCCAACGGGGACCCGCGTCCTAGGATTACGAGCAGGTAAAACCCCAGGACAGTTGGAGGGAGAACTATCGGCATGAATATAAGGGCCTCGAGCAAACCTTTGAAGGGAAACTCCCTGAAGACAAGAATGTAGGAGAGCAGTAGTGATAGGATAAGAAGGAGGAAGGTGGTTATCAGGGAGAGCTTCAGACTTATCAGCAGGGCCTCTTCCATCAGGGAACCTCGAAGCCAAAACTTCTGAAGATCTCCCTGGCCTGTTTGCCCTTCAGGAACTTTATAAACTCGAAGGCAGCCTCATTTTTGGCTCCCTCCTCGGTTATCACACCAACGTGTTCTATGGGTGAGTGGAGGTCTTCTGGGATTACCATGTAGTTCCCTTTCCCGTATGCCTTGGCAAGGGAGAGGGACACAAAACCGTACTCGGCTCCGCCGGAAACTACGAACTGGAAGGCCTGCCCCACGTTGGATCCGTAAACTAGCTTTCCCTTGAGCTCATCGTACAGACCTGCGCTCTTCAGGGTCTCTACCGCCGCCTTCCCGTAGGGAGCGTAACGAGGATTGGCCACCGCCACCCTTTCCGCGTTCAAAAGAACCCTTAGGTTGCCGACCTTTTTATCAAGGCTGAACAGGACGAGCCTTCCCCTTGCAAAGACTGTGAGGGATTCCTTTACAGCACTTCCCCTTCTCACTAGTTCCTCCGGATAGCGCCTGTTTGCAGACAGAAACACATCGTACGGTGCACCCCCGAGTATCTGCCTGAAGAAGCTCCCCGAGGATCCGAAGGAGAGCCTTACCTTAACTCCTTTGCTTTTTTCAAAGAGCTTCGCTATCTCTACCAGTGGAGGCCTCAGGCTCGAAGCAACCGCGACGGTGAGGCTCTGCCCGAATGAGATAGAGAACAGCAGCAGCAGGGCTAACAGCACTCTCATCGGGCCATTATATGACATTTATGTCATATAGTCAATTCACAGGAGCTCTTTCTCCCTGAAGGAGAAGTAGCTTTCCCTGTCGAATATGATGTGGTCGATCAGCTCCAGGCCTAGGATCTGGCAGGCCTGCTTTAGCCTTTCGGTGAACTCCACGTCCCCTCTGGAGGGTTCACAGAAGCCCTGGGGATGGTTGTGGGCTACGATGATACCGTAGGCGGAGAGTTCAACCGCGGGCCTAAGTATGTCCTTCGGCTCGGAGTAAACCCTGTTCAGAGATCCGATAGCCACAACCTCCATTCCAAGAACCCTGTGGCTAAGGTCCAGGTAGAGGGCAACGAGAACCTCCTTCCTGTCGCTGAAGTGTTCTACAAGTATCCTGTGAGCCTCTTCGGGCGAAAGAACCCTGACCTCACCCAAAGGCTCCCTAATCCTCTTGGAGAGCTCAAGCAGGGCCTTTATCTGGAGGGCCTTCGCTCTGCCGAGACCCTTGATCGCAGTTAGTTCTCTTAAACTCATCTTTTCCAGGTTTTCCCAGCCGATTTTTACTAGATCCCTAGAAAGGGATAGGACGTCCTTATCCTTCGTTCCGGAGCCTAAAAGAACGGCCAGAAGCTCCTCTTCAGAAAGATTCTCGGCCCCATGACGAGCCAGCTTCTCCCTAGGTCTCAGCTCCTGTGGAACGCTCTTGAGCTTCCTGTACCTGTACATCACTCCTTCGTTTTCTCTATCAAGACCTTCTTCACTCTCCTCTCGTCGCTCGATACCACCTTGAAGAGGAAGCCGTTTACCTGAAAGGTCTCCCCCTCCTTCGGAACCCTGCCGGCGAGGTAGGATAGGAAACCTCCCACGGTACTGTAGTTACCTTCAGGTAGCTTTGCCCCCGTGATCCTAACGAGTTCGTTTAGCTCCAGCTTTCCGTCCACTATCCACCTGTCCTTCGAGATCTCCTTTATGAGCTCCTCCTCTCCCCTCTCCGTATGGATACTGCCTATTATCTCCCTGAAGATGTCCTCGAGAGTAACTATTCCTATTATCACCCCCCTCTCATCCACGACCACGGCTATGTGCTCTCTCCTGTTCTTGAACTCGTTCACCACCTGGGGTAGGGGCGTGTACTCGGAAAAGACCAGTATGTTCCTTACGTACTTCTTTATAGGTTCCTGGGGCTGGGCGTTCAGCAGATCGTAAGCGCTAACGTATCCCACCACCTCGTCCACCCTCACCCTGTAAACGGGTATCCTAGAGTACCCGCTCTCCTTTATCTTCTCCACAGCCTGGGATACGCTCGCGTTCTCGGAGATCATAACTATCTCGTAGAGGGGCTTTACTATCTCTCCTACCCTCCTGTCCTTGAAAGAGAGTATGTTCGAGACTATAAGGCCCTCGTACTCGGCGAAGGTCTTCTTCTCCCTGAGAAGCTCTATGATGTCCTCCCTCCTAACGCTCACGTGAGTGCGGGCAAACCTGCTAGATATGAACCTGCTTATCACCTTCGATAGGGCCAGGAAGGGCTTTAGGGGGATCCTGAGCTTATCGAGGATAAAGAGGCTAGGTATAGATAGCTTGTTTGCGTAGTGTTGGAATAGGCTCTTGGGTATTATCTCGCCGAAGGTTATGGTGAAGATCACGAGCGTCTCTGCAAGGAGGACTTCGTATCCCGATACCGCCGGGAAGTACTTGGCGAGGGACATGAGCGCCAGGGTATAGAGCGTGGCAGCAAAGACTATGCTGACGGTGTAGCCGAGCATGGTGAGGGTTATGTACTCCTCCGGGTTGTCCAGGAAGTGCTCCACGAACCTGTACTTCTTCTTCCTTAGGACCGCCTTCAGAGCCCCTTTGTCAGCACTCAGGAGAGCTATCTCCGAGCCCGCGAAGAAGCCCTCGAGGGCTATGAAAAATACCACACCTATGAAGAAACCTATCAGCTCCATCCTAGCACTACTCTGTCCTGTCCCGAGTAATCCTTATATATCATAACCTCCCTGAAGCTGCCCTCCCTAAGCAGCTCCTTCACCACCTTTCCCTGATCGTGACCTATCTCCAGGGCCACGAACCCCCCTTCCTTAAGGTGTCTCTTCGCCTCCTTGGCTATGACTTCGTAGAATTCGTAGCCCTTCTCACCGCCGATGAGGGATAGCTTCCCCTCCTTCTTCACCTCCGGAGGTAGGCTATTCCATGCTCCCTCGGGTATGTAGGGCGGGTTGGAAACTATAAAGTCGAAGACCCTTTTCCTTACGGGTTCGAACAGGCTCCCGTGAAGTATTTCTATCCTATCCTCCACACCGTGGAGCTCAGCGTTTTCCCTCATAAGGTCTATCGCCTCAGGGTTTACATCGTTCACCGTCATCCTCAGCCTGGGCCTCTCCAGAAGTAGGGTTATAGAGATAGCCCCCGTTCCACCGCCTATCTCGAAGCCCTCCAAGGATCTGTCTTCTGGTAGCAGCTCCAGCACCTTCTCAACCAGGAGTTCCGTTTCGGGCCTGGGAACGAGGATACCCTCCCTTACCTTGAAAACCCTTCCGTAAAATTCCCACTCGCCTATGATATGGGCTACCGATACCCCTTCTCTCCGCCTTTCGATCAGGTTCCAGAAGCTCCGCTCCACATCGGAGGGGACTTCTTGATCCATGTGCAGGTACAGATCAGCGGGCTTCCTTTTCAGGAGATGGGAGAGGATTATCTCCCCGTCCCTTCTCAGGTTTGGGGGAAGGCTCTGCAGGAGCTGACGGACCTTCATTCCTGAGCTCTTTCTCTAAGATAGACCCCCTCTCTTCCCTCGGAACGATCGAGAGCAGGATCGCCAGGAGTAAGAATATACCTCCGAGCCAGTAGGTGGCCTTTGTAAGTACGGTGTCCACCCCTCCGGCACCGAATATGGACTGACCCATGCCACCACCGAAGGCGGCACCCACATCCCCCCTTCCCTTCTGGAGGAGGGCAAGGATTATTATCAGGATCGATACTATCACGAACAGGGTAAGCAGGGCGTAGTACATGTAGAAAATTTTAAACTATACGCCCTTTATAAGCTTTAGGAATTCCTCCCTGGTCTTCATATCCTTTAGGAAAGCTCCCCTAAGGGCGGAGGTGGTGGTTATATGGCCTGGAGACATGGCTCCCCGCATGGACATACACAGGTGCTCCGCCTCCACCACTACACCGACACCCTTCGGCTTTAGCTCCTTCTCCAGAAAGTCGGCGATCTCCTCGGTCAGCCTCTCCTGGACCTGGGGCCTCAGGGAGAAGGCCCTAACCGTCCTCACGAGTTTGGAAAGCCCACAGATTACGCCGTCCGGTATGTAGGCTATGTGAACCTGCCCGAAGAATGGGAGCAGATGATGTTCACAGAGAGAGTAGAACCTTATGTCCTTGACAAGGACCATCTCGTTGTAGTCCCCGAACTCCTCGAAGAGCTTCATATCGAAGCTCCTCATACCCTCGAACTCTTCCCACATACGGGCGATCCTGTCCGGGGTTTCCCTGAGACCTTCCCTGTCCGGATCCTCTCCGATACCCTCTAGAAAGAGCCTTATCGCCTGCCTTATCTTCTCCTTGTCTATCATAGCTCAAAAGGATACAGTACCCCGAAGGCTACTTTTATGATCCGCATTCTACGAGAGCCCTCCAGAGAAAATCGGCCGTCTTCTCCTTTACATCCTTTCTCGCCCCCTTGATTATCCCCATGCTCTTGTACAGGAACACCCTTTCGAGGGTTCCCGTTAAGGTCGCCAGAGCGTACTCAGGTTCCGTCTTGAGCACACCCTCCTTGCTCAGCTCGAGGACGAGGTCCTTTAGAAGGTTGAAGGGGATCCTCTCGAACTTCTGAACCTCCCTACCCCTCAGGTAATGGAATATGTTCATGTACCTGAAGGCGTCCGGGTTCTTAAAGGCAAGGTCTAGAAAGGTTTTCACCACCTCTTTAAACTTCTTCTCGCTGTCCTTATGCTTTTCAATAACGCTCTTCAGTCTTTCGTAAAGATCTCCGGAGTACCTCTCGAAGAGTTCATATACTATCTGGTCCTTGCTCTCAAAGTGTCTGTAGATTGCCCCTTCGGTGATGCCAACCGCCTTGGCTATATCCCTTATGGTCGTTTCCTTTATGCCCTTCTCAGAAAACAGTTTTAAGGCCTTCTCAAGAATGAGCTCCTTCGTTCCCATCCTGTAGAAACATTGTAATACCCGCAACCCCGTAAGCGCCGTTTTTGTAGCAGAGCTTTATCCTGTCCCAGGTAATACCTCCCAAGGCGTAAACGGGCAGGCTTACCTCGGAGGTTACCCGTTTCAGCTCCATCGTCCCAACGGGCTTTGCTTCCGGGTGGGATGAGGTCTTGAAGACAGGACCGAAGGTTATGAAGTCAGCCCCCTCGTCCTGTGCACGCCTTGCTGCCTCGAGCGAGTGAGCCGAAAACCCGACGATAAGTTCAGGAAACAGCTTTTTCACCACGCTCGGCGGAAAGCTCTCTTCGGGAAGATGAACGCCGTCTGCTTCTACCGCAACCGCCACATCGAAGCGCTCGTTTATGAGGAGAAGTGCCCCGTACCTTCTGGTCAGCTCCCTCACCTCTTTGGCTAGATCGTACAGCTCCCTACCGCCGAGGTCCTTTTCCCTAAGCTGGATCATCTTGACACCCTTTTTAAGTATTCCTTCCAGCGTGCCTAAGAAGTCCTTTCCGTACTTCCTTCTATCCGTTATAGCGTAGAGTCTTGGCAGCTCTTTCATCGTGGTATATAATATAGACTTCACACAAGCCGGAGTGGCGGAACTGGCAGACGCGCCGTCTTGAGGGGACGGTGCCCTTCGGGGCGTGCGGGTTCGACTCCCGCCTCCGGCACCATAAAGGAGAAATAAAAATGCACGTCCTCCTGGTAGGCCTTGGAAACATGGGGATGAAGTACCTCGCCAAGCTCGAAGAGCTAGAGGAGCTCCCGGTCCTCTGCGACATAGATCCATACAAGAACGTCAAGAAATACCCTTTCTACTGCCACTTCGGGGAGGTGAAAGAGGAGGTCAAGAGGGCGATAGTCGTAGTGGATCCTCAGCATCACGTAGAGATAGCTAAGGAGTTCCTAAGGAGAGGAGTCCCCGTACTCCTAGAAAAACCTCCCGCCAGAAGGAGTGAGGAGTTCAGGGAGATATGGGAGGACCCCAACTTGGAGATCTCAGAGATAGAGCTATACTCCTTCCCGGTCAAGAACTTCCCTAAAGATGTGGAGGTCGAGGAGATACTGATAGAGAGGCTCAACAAGGGCAGGGGATACATAAACCCCTTCTGGGATCTCGCCTGGCACGACCTATACATACTCCAGTATCTGTTGGGAGATGTGGATGTGAGCTCTACAAGGGAAGGGGATGTGTGGGAGATGGAGGGAAAGGCCGGAGGCGTACCTTTCAGGCTTAGGGTGGCCTGGGAGCACAGGGGTGATGTGGTGAGGAGATGGCTCCTGAAGACCTCAAGGGGAGATATGGTAATGGACTTCCTCAGGGAGGAGATCCTCTTCGATGGTGAGAGGAAGAGGAAGAAGGAAGGGGATAAGCTGAGGGAAATGGTAAGCGACTTCCTATCTGGAAGGAGGCGTGAAGGCTCAACTCTGAGAGCTCTCAGGAACCTGGAGCTTCTGGAAACCCTCTCCTAATCGTACCTCTCCGTCTTTATCTGCTTTCTATCGACACCTAGGGAGAGAAGTATTGACTTCATATCGTCCACGAACTTAGGCGGGCCACATAGGTAGTAAAGGTTGGAGGGTATGTCCTCCACCTCGCTGAGTACCGTCTCCTCGTTTATCCTGCCCCTTAGACCTCTCCAGCCTTCGGGAACTTCCCTCGTGAGGGTTATCCTGATCTTCATGTTGGAATGCTTCGATAGATCCTCGAGCTCATCCCTGTAGATTATCTCCTCGAAGGACCTGTAAGATACCAGGAGGGTAGCCTTAACCTTCTTCAGACCTTTGTCCCTTATGTATCTGAGTATGGACATGAGGGGAACCACCCCGCTGCCCGCTCCCATAAGTACTATCCTGTCGGACATACCCTCGGTCCAGTAAAACCTTCCGTAGGGTCCCTTTATGAAGAACTTATCGCCTTCCCTTACCTGTGTGGTCAGTATAACGGAGGCCTTTCCTCCTTCCTTTCTCTTTACCGTCAGCTCGAGCCTGTCTTTCTGAAGTGGACTCGAGGCTATCGAGTAAGCTCTTTTGAGCTCCTCTCCGGTTGGAGGGTAGGGGACCTTGAGCATAACGTACTGCCCGGGATAGAAGTCGAAATCGACCCCCGATATGTCGAATACAAGCGTTTTTGTTGTAGGCGTCTCTTCCCTTACCTCGATTACGGGGGCGGTGAACTCTACTAAGGGCTTCTTCTCAAGCTCTATCACCGCTCTTTTCCTTCTTGAGCTTCTCGTAGGCAGCTATCACGTAGCCAAGGAATGCATTCTCGGGCTGGGCTCCCACGAACTCCGCAAGACCATCGTTTATAACTATCTTGGGAACACCAACCACCTGGAACCTCTCCGCCAGATCGGGGTTCTCCGAGGCGTCTATAACCTTCGCGGTTATGTAATCACTCGCCAGGGCGAAGTTGTAAGCCATAACGGCCGCAGATGGGCAGTATCCGCAGGATGTAGTGACGAAGACCATGAGCTCTATAGGAAGGTCTATCTCTTTTAAGAGCTCGACGGTCTTATCGGACAGGTTCGGCTTTCTCTTGGATACCTGGAGTATCCCCTGTATGAGGGTGCTGAACTCGAGTCCCGCTGGAAGGCCTATGTACCTTATCCCGTAGTCCTTGTCTCCCTCTATGACTATCGTGGGTATCCTGTCTATGCCGTACTTTTCAGCTATCTCCTTCTCGAGAACCGGTGTGTGTATCTCGTACTTTATCCTGTCCTCTCCTACAACATCGACGAGCTCCTTGAGGAGCTCCTCGACCGTCTGGCAGCTCTCACATCCTATAGCCTGGGAAAAGAGCTTAACGGTAACGGGTTCCTTGAACTCCTTCTCGAATATGTCCTTTATCTGACTCCTTACATCTAATCCTAAGAGCATATTTCCTACCTCCTATCAGGATATAAATATATTCTTAATTCCTTAATTTGCATCAAAACAGGCTCTCCCTTCTGACCTTCTGAAGAAGATTATGGGCCAATCTGGTAGGTTCGGGTATCCTGAATTTGGAAGTCTTAAGTACAAGGTCTATCGCTGTCTTGAGACTTATCCTGTGGCCTACCGAAACGAAGACAGGCTGTGTGTTATCCTTAGTCCTCACCACAGCCCCTATTATACGGTCTCTGTGCCTTAGGTACGTGAAGCTGCCCCTCCTGCTTCCCGGCTCCCTGTAGTGGCCGAAGAGCTTGGTTTTAGCAACCCCCACACTAACTTCCCCAGTCTCGACTCCGAAATGGGAGGCTATACCGCACCCCCTCGGGTGAGCGACGCCTTGTCCATCTATAAAGTAAACGTCGGGTTTTACAGCAGCCTTCTCGTATAGCTTCAGAAGGAGGGGCATCTCCCTGAAGGCGAGGAACGTTGGTATGTAGGGAAAGCTAACCTCGTCCTCCACCACGAGGTTGTAGATGGGCCTCAGGGTCTTGAGTTCTATCACAACCAAGCTCGCCCAGGCGCGGGTTGGGTTCTCATCTATCTTCTCGAAGGTGAGATCCATACCTCCAACGGTCTCTATCTTCCCAAAGTCATCTTCTTGAACAACCTTCTTGGCACACTCTATCTGAACTCTCTTGAGATCCTCTACCCGCACCTCAAAGCCTCGACCCTCTTCACCTCTCCCCAGGGCTCTTCCTCCTCGAAGATCTCACTCTGGAACCTGAATACTTTAACATCTTCGTCTCTCCAGCAGTCTTTTGGGAGTCCCGCTTTCAAACAGGTGTGCTCCAAGAACTCCACAGATCCCCATCCGTACCTCGGTGCAACCTGGGGAAGGAGCAGACCTCTCACACCCCTTTCCTCTACCATGAGACCATCAAGGCCCACCCTTATACCCTTTGGGAGATCCTCCTTTGGCAACTCCTCGAAGTCGGTCAGTATGGAGAGTTCCCAGACAACCCTGCTGAGCTCGTCTGCTCTGATAGGGGGAAAGCGAGGATCCTTGAAGGCCGCGCTCAGAGAGGAGCGGATTACGGCAAGCCACAGCGGGTACACAGGATAAGGTACGCCTACACAACCCCTGAGCTCCCTTTCTGGGTAGGTGAGCAGGGTTGTAAATACTCCCCTCTTTGCCCTAAACCTATCCTTAATCTCTTCGGAAACTTCTGGTTCCTTTCCCTCTAAAGCTCTTAGGACAGAAAGCCTCCCTATTCTTACAAGCTCCCTAGCCTCTTCCAAGCTGAGCACGGACCTTCTCCTCCAACTCCCTGAACTTTACCTCTTCCTCTCCCCCAAGCTCGTGGTCGTATCCTAAAAGGTGAATGATGCCGTGGGCGAGGAGCCTTTCCACCTCATCCTCAAGGCTGTGTCCAAGGTCCTTAGCCTGTTTCTGGGCGGTGTCGAGTGAGATCACCACGTCCCCCAAAATGAGCTTACCGTCTATGCGATCCCCCATGGGGAAGGAAAGGACGTCGGTGGGCTTGTCTTTTCCTCTGTAGGTTTTGTTTAGCTCCCTTATCTCCTCGTCGCCGGTTATCAGGACGCTGAGTTCTGAGTTCTCTATCCCGAGGATCTCAAGTATCCTCTTCGCCCTCTCCTCTATCCAGCTCTTTGGGAGCTTCCTCTTCTTTAGCTTTATCTGAACCTCGTTCATGGGCTTCGTATGCTTCTATTATCCTCGCCACTATGGGGTGCCTGACCACGTCATCCTGGGAGAACCAGACGAAGTCTATCCCAGGGATGCCCCTCAGAATCTTCAGCGCCTCCACGAGTCCCGAGTGCTCCTTCTTGGGGAGGTCTATCTGGGTTATATCCCCCGTGATGACAACCTTCGAGCCGAAGCCTATGCGGGTTAAAAACATCTTCATCTGCTCCTTTGTGGCGTTCTGGGCCTCGTCGAGGATTATGAAGGCGTCGTTGAGGGTCCTTCCCCTCATGAAGGCGAGGGGGGCTATCTCTATGATGTTCCTCTCGAGCATATACATCGCCTTGTCGTAGTCGATCATGTCGTATAGGGCGTCGTAGAGGGGTCTCAGGTAGGGGTCCACCTTCTCCGCTATCGTTCCCGGAAGAAAGCCCAGCTTCTCCCCAGCTTCAACCGCGGGCCTCGTGAGGATTATCTTGTTTACCTTCTGCTCTTTGAGATGCGCGAGAGCCATCGCCATGGCGAGGTAGGTCTTCCCCGTTCCAGCTGGCCCAACTCCGAAGACCACGTCGTTCTTCTTTATGGCCTCGATATACCTCCTCTGGGTTGGCGTCTTGGGGACTATGGCCCTTTTCCTGTGGGTTACGAGGATGACCTCTTCCTCCTCCGGGGCACTTTCGGGACCTTCGGTCTTCTGGAGGAAGTCCTTGGCATACTCTCTCACTTCCTTCGCGGTTAGCTTCTCTCTTTCCAGTCTAGACATCACAGCTCTTAAGAAGGAGAGGAACTTCCTTACCTTCTCGTCCTCTCCCTTGATTATGAGCTCCGTTCCCCGGGGGACTATGCGAACGTCGAAGACCTTGGAGAAGTACTTGATGTTCTCGTCGCCCCTTCCGACTACGGCGTAGAACCTCTCGTCGTACCTTCCGAGGTCTATCCTCTCCTCTAAGGCCGTCCTGTCTCCTATCATTCCCTCTTGACTTTATCGGTCGCTCTGATAAATATAAAATCCCGAAGAAAGGATTACAACCTCCGAGGAGGAAAAAAAGATGGGATACATGATAAGGACCGCTCTGCTCTTAGGACTGCTCACGGGACTGCTTCTGTTCTTAGGAAACGCAATAGCTGGAAAGACGGGGATGCTCATAGCCTTCATAATAGCCGCGATTATGAACTTCCTCTCCTACTGGTTCTCGGACAAGATTGTTTTGTCTATGTACGGAGCTAAGGAGATAAGCTACGAGGAGGCCCCGTGGCTTCACAGGATAGTGGAAGATCTCGCAAGGAGGGCTCAGATACCCAAACCTCCCATATACCTCGTTCCTATGGAACAGCCCAACGCCTTCGCCACGGGAAAAGGACCCGGGCACGCGGTTGTGGCGGTAACGAGGGGAATCTTGGAGATCCTCGACGAGGAAGAGCTCAGAGGAGTTCTGGCCCACGAGCTTGCCCACATAAAGAACAGGGACGTCCTGATAGCCTCCATAGCGGCCACCATAGCGGGAGCGATCTCCATGATAGTTAACTGGCTCCAGTGGGCTTTGATCTTCGGATGGGGAAGGGACGAAGAGAACAACAACCCCCTCTCTATCGTGGGAAGCATACTCCTTATAATCATCACACCCATAATAGCTGCCATAATCCAGATGGCGATATCGAGATCGAGGGAGTATCTGGCTGACGAGACGGGGGCTTACATATGCGGATGTCCTCTGGCTCTGGCGAGGGCCCTTGAGAAGATCCACAACTACGTTACCCAGGTCCCCGCGAGGGTGAACGAGGGGACGGCTCATCTCTTCATAGAGAACCCCCTCAAGGGGGAAGGCCTCTGGGAGCTCTTCTCCACCCACCCCTCCACAGAGAAGAGGATAGCGAGGCTCGTTGAGATAGCCAAGAGGATGGGCCAGGTGGCCTGATCCCTGGCCCCCTTCAAAAGACTCCATGTGCTAAAATATCAAACCTGTAAATGCTCAAACTCATAATAATCAGGCACGCGGAGAGCGAGTGGAATACCGTAGGCCGTTATCAGGGACTTCTGGACCCCGAGCTCACGGAGAGGGGGAGAAAACAGGCCCGGGCCCTCGCGGAGGAGCTTTCTAAAGAGCACATTTCCAAGGTTTATACATCCCCCCTCAAGAGAACCTACCAGACCGCTCAGATAATCTCCGAGAGGCTCGGAGTTCCGCTCCAGGAGGACAAGAGGGTCATAGAGATAGACCACGGGAAGTGGTCGGGGATGCTCGTGGAGGAGGTAAAGGAGAAGTTCCCCGAAGAGTTCGAGATGTGGATGAAAGAACCTCACAGGATCAGGTTTGAAGAGGGGGAGGGCCTGGAGGACGTTTACATAAGGGTGAAGGAGTTTATAAACTTCCTCAAAGAAGAGCACGGGGAGGAAACGGTGGCTGTCGTCTCCCACACGGTCCCGATAAGGTGTATGTACTGTGCCCTTCTGGAGGTGGATCTTTCCAAGTTCTGGAGCTTCGGGTGCGACAACGCCTCCTACTCGGTGGTTCTCATGGAGGAGGGGAGGAACGTGATCCAGAGGCTGAACATAACCTGCCATCTGGGGGAGCTGTATGTGGAAGCTCACAAAGCTCTTTAGTCTGGTCCTTTTAGGCCTCGCCATTGCCCAGCCCCTGAAGGAAAGCATCAGTCTGAAGGTAAAGGTGATAGGCAGGGTGGTGGAGGAGAAGCCCAAGCTACTGCCTCCCAAGAGGATAGAACTTGAGAAGGAGATAACCTACCTCGACCTCTCAAACAGGCTTTTGGAGCCTCCTGAATACATAGAGGAAGCCCGGATAGAGCCACCTCCCGAGGGAAAAGGATGTGGAGAGCCCAAGGACAGGGCCTACTACAGGGCTGGAGTTAGGTATTACCTGAAAGGAGACCTAAAGAGAGCGGAAGGCAGGATGCTCGATCTTCTCTCACTCCAGAAATCTCCCTTCATCCCGCAGGCCCAGTATATTCT
>WFPN01000150.1 GCA_015487535.1 Aquificaceae bacterium | reverse complement strand
TGGCTATAGTCTTCTACAAGCACAGGAGTGTGGACGGGAACACGGCTTACGTGGAGGGAGCTAAGAGACTGGTTGCCTTTATGGTCAAGGACAGTAGCACGTACAGGGAGACGAACGGATGGGGCTACTACGCGTACGACTCCAAAGGGAAGAACTTGGTAAAGGACATGGCTAGAGACTGTCATTCCTGCCACTCTCAGGTCAGGGAAAGTGACTTCGTATTCTCCGTGTGGACGAGGTGATCTCACCTGCGGAGTATGAAGCTCTCCATGTTCAGAAGCGTGGGGAGTAGCTTAACACCCTCATCGCTCAGGGAGTAAAGGACCCTTACGGGTTTTAAGGGGAGGACTTCCCTCCGAACGAGGCCGAGTTCTTGAAGCTTAGAGAGCCTGTCCTGCAATATCTTGTCGGATATACCGTTTAGATCCGACTTGAGCTGTGATGGGGTTTTGGGCTCTCTGAGGTTTTCCATAACCCTCATCGTCCACTTGCAGGAGGAGATCCTCACGATATCATCCACCGAGAGGTCTAGCTCCGAGATCCACTCCTTTATAAGCCTGAACTCATCTGGATCCTTCAGGTAGTAGTAAGTTTCCTTGGGATACCCTTCCTTTGACCACTTCCCCAGAAGCCCACCCTTCAGGAGTCTTGAGAGTCTGTCGTAGAGGATCCTCTCCCTAACACCTTTTATAGATCTGAGCAGCTGGGATGGCCTTCTCTCTCCATCCACCAGGTTTAGAACTATCTGGAGAGCCCACTTGCAGGAAAGGAGGCTCCTACCTTCCATAGTCTAAATATACTGTCTAATCCAGGGGTATCAGCCTATCAACCAGGTCTGATATGTACCTCTGCCTCTCCTCCCCTTTCGGTAGCTTCTCCCTTTCCTTTGCCACCTCCTCTAGGATCCTGTCTAGCTCCTTCGGAAGACAGCTTTCTATGAGTTCCCTCAATCTCTTCGATAGCGCTGGGGCCCTGCCTCCTGTACTTATGCCCACCGTTACATCTCCCCTAACTACCAGGGAGGGAAATATAAAGTTGCACAGCTGGGGGGAGTCCACCGAGTTGCAGAGGATCCCTCTCTTCTCGCACATGCTGAAGATCCTCTTCTGAAGACCCACCTTGTCCACCGCCACTATAACCACGTCCACATCTTTTAGATCTGAGGATCTGAAGTACCTTCTTCTCAGCTCGAGGCCCTCTCTCCTCACGATGTCCATCAGCTCTTTCCTCACCTTAGGAGCGACGACCTTTATGTTCTTGGTAAACTTGAGCAGGTTTTCCACCTTCCTAGTTGCCACCCTACCGCCACCGACAACCAGAACCTTTTTGCGGGATAGATCTATAAAGGCCGGGAAGAGAGGCATCAGAGCCCCTCCCTCCAGAGCCCCCTTCTCTCCCTCATGGCTTTCCTCTGAAGTTCCACGAACCTCTCTGCGTACTTCACGTTGGGTGGGAACGTATAAACGGTAGCGTACCCCTCCTCAACCAGAACCTCGTTCAGCATCCTGCCGTCTGGAAGGTACACGTACGCCAGAAGTCTTCCGTACCTGTCGTGAAGCTGCACATCCGTCTCCAGATATACCACCGTCCCAGGGGGTATGAGCCTTTTAGTGAACTCCGAGGCCATCTTGCCCAGTCTCACTATCTCCTCAACGGACTTTCCACTCCTTTCGGCATCCCTGTAGGCCTTTCTGTTTCTCCTGCTCTCCGGTGTGTCTATGCCGATCAGCCTTACCTTTACCTCCTCGCCGTTCTCTAGCCTGCACTTGAAGGTGTCCCCGTCGTACACCTTTACTACCTTGCAGGGGACCCTCTTCTCCGAGGCCTCGGCCACCTTAGAGCCGCTCAGCTCCCTGAACTGCTCACCTATCAGCTGGTAGAAGACGTAAAGCACAAGCAGGACGAGTAGGTAAGAGAAGGCTTTCCAGCCCTTAGGGGTTTTCCTGCGCATGGGAATATTTTAGGTAACTTTCACTTAACATCCTGGATCTGGTAGCGATCTATATAGACATGAGAGCGTACGAGCTGGAAGCCACGGTACTTTGGCTTGTTCTGAAGAGGAAGGTCAGGCGTCCCTTCTTGGGAAGAGTATTCGCCTTTCTCCTACCCGGTAGCTTTCGAAGGTCGAGGGTCTTATCCGGTTAGGGGTTCCCTCCACACCCAGCATAGAGAAGGCTTCCTTCATTTTATTGGGCGTAAAGGGATAGAGCAGGTACGCCAGAACAAAGAGACCGTCCACCAGTGTATATAGGACGTCTTTGAGGCTATCCTCTCCCCTTTTGGCCAGCTCCCAGGGAGCCTTCTCATCCACGAACTTGTTGAGGAAGGAGCTGAGCCTTAGAACCTCCTCGAGAGCTCTGTAGAAGTTCACCTCACTCATAAAGCTCTCGTAGTTCTCTATAACGCTCGATGCCACCTCCAGGTAGGACGGGTCCGGCTTTCCTCTCACCTCGCCCCCGAGGTACTTGTTGCTCATCGATACCACCCTGCTGAATAGGTTCCCTATCTCGTTAGCGAGCTCCCCGTTTATACGGTTCAGGATAGCCTCCTTAGAAAAGTCTCCATCCTGGCCGAAGGGAACCTCCCTCAGGAGAAAGTATCTGACCTCGTCCAGGCCGTACTCCTTAACCACCTCGTAGGGATCTATTACGTTTCCAAGAGACTTGGACATCTTCTTCCCCTCTACCGTCCACCATCCGTGGGCGAAAACGGTCTTGGGCACTTCGTATCCCACCGACATTAGGAAGGCGGGCCAATATACAGTGTGGAAGCGGAGTATGTCCTTACCCACTATGTGAAGGTCCGCCGGCCAGTAGTGATCCCTCTTATCCCCGAGGGCGGAGAGGTAGTTAAAGAGGGCGTCGAACCATACGTATATGGTGTGCTCTGGGTCGAAGGGAACTTCTAT
>WFPN01000149.1 GCA_015487535.1 Aquificaceae bacterium | reverse complement strand
TGCCCGTCGATCTTCTGAAGTCCGTTATAGTAAAATTCTCTTGATGCTCGGAGTTATAGGGGGGAGCGGACTTTACGAGCTGGATGGCCTGAAGGTCCTGGAGGAGAAGTCTCTAAAAACACCCTTTGGTGAGCCGTCCTCCTCGATAATCCTGGGGGAGATAGAGGGCAGGAAGATCGCTTTCCTGGCAAGGCATGGCAGGGACCACGCCTACCCTCCCCATCTGGTTCCTTACAGAGCGAACGTATGGGCACTGAGGGAGGTGGGGGTCGATCGGATACTCGCCGTATCGGCAGTGGGAGGCATAAACAAGCTATTCAGCCCTGGAGACTTCGTGATAATAGACAGCTTCCTGGACTTCACAAAGCAGAGGAAGTCCACCTTCTACGAAGGCAAGTTCTCTGTTCAGGTGGAAGGGGAAGATAAGGTTGCCGAGCTCTTGAACTCAAAGAAGGTTGTTCACGTGGACGTCTCAGATCCCTACTGCCCTCAGATGAGGATGCTTCTGATGGAAATACTCCAGGAGAAGGGTTTTAGATACCACCCAGCGGGGGTTTACGCCTGTACCGAGGGCCCGAGGTTCGAAACCCCGGCAGAGATAAAGGCCCTTGAGATCTTAGGGGCGGACGTTGTGGGCATGACAGGGTATCCCGAGGTGGTTCTAGCCCGGGAACTCACGATGTGCTACGCGTCCATATGCGTGGTTGCGAACCCGGCGGCCGGCATATCGGCGGGTAGGCTCACCAGCGATGAGGTTCTGGAGCTTATGGGTAAGAAGGAGGCCCAGATAAAGGAGATCCTGCTCGAGTTCGTCAGGAGGTTGCCGGAGGACAAGACCTGTAGATGCGAGGAGGCTCTCGAGGGAGCGGAGGTGTAGGGTGGAAGATCTTCTTGGAAATGAAGTTTTAAAGGAGATGGGCTTTGGGGGCGCACTGGGATTTCTGGTAGGCTTTACCCTGAAGAGGGTCTTCAAGATAATGGCCTTCCTGCTGGGGCTTTACGTTCTTAGCCTACTGTGGCTGGCAGACAACGGGATTGTCGTGGTAAAGTGGGGCGAGATAAGCAAGTTCGCGAGCGGCTTCTTCTCCTCCTTCGAGAGTTTTGCCAAGAACACTGTCAGGACACTTTCCTTTGGGGGGAGCTTTGCCGTAGGATTTGCAATAGGTATGAAAGTATAATATTTGCGCTATGACGCAGGGCTACGGAAGGGAGAGGTGGGCGACGAGGATAGGCCTGATCCTCGCCATGGCGGGGAACGCGGTAGGCCTAGGTAACTTCCTCCGCTTTCCCGTACAGGCGGCCGAGAACGGGGGCGGGGCCTTCATGATCCCCTACATAATCGCACTACTGATAATAGGCATACCCCTTATGTGGATAGAGTGGGCCATCGGGAGGTACGGGGGCGCGCAGGGGCACGGAACGACTCCTGCCATCTTCTACCTTCTGTGGAGGAACAAGATATCCAAAATCGTAGGGGTGTTCGGTCTCTGGATACCTCTCGTGGTCATCATCTACTACGTTTACATAGAGTCCTGGACGCTTGGCTTCGCCGTAAGGTTCCTGCTCGGATTGGTCCCGAGCGTTCCGGAAAACGGAAGCGACCCGGACACATATCTGCAACCCTTTAAGGAGTTCCTAGTAAGCTACGTGGGGACAGGACAGGATCTCATAACCCCCTCCGTCTATGCGTACGTTGTCTTCTGCATAACCATGGTTATAAACGTCCTGATACTGATAAGGGGTGTTTCCAGAGGTATAGAGGCCTTCGCCAAGGTGGCGATGCCCACACTGTTCATCCTAGCGGTTATACTGGTTGTCAGGGTTTTCCTTTTGGAGACTCCCAACGGGAGCGCCCTTCAAGGGCTTAACTTCCTCTGGAAGCCTGACCTCTCCAAGCTAACTGACCCCGGCGTCTGGATAGCGGCCTCAGGTCAGATCTTCTTCACATTGAGCTTAGGGTTCGGAGCCATCATAACCTACGCCTCCTACGTTAGAAGGGATCAGGATATAACCTTGAGTGGACTCACGGCTGCATCCCTCAACGAGACGGCGGAGGTGGTTCTCGGAGGATCACTCGCCATACCCGCGGCGGTGGCCTTCTTCGGAGTGGCGAACGCTGTCGCCATAGCTCAGTCCGGAGCCTTCAACCTCGGCTTCATAAGCCTTCCAGCCATCTTCTCCAATATGCCTGCGGGTGAGTTCCTGGGGTTCCTGTGGTTCTTCCTTCTCTTCTTCGCAGGCCTCACCTCCTCCATAGCTCTCATGCAGCCCCTGATAGCCTTCTTCGAGGACGAGTTCGGGATCTCGAGGAAGAACTCCGTTCTGATCACAGCAGGGATAGTCTTCTTTAGCGCCCATCTGGTGATCTTCCTGAACAAGTCTCTCGATGAGATGGACTTCTGGGCCGGGACCATAGGGGTTGTGTTCTTCGGGCTGCTAGAGATGGTGATCTTTATGTGGATATTCGGGGGCCAGAGGGCTTGGGAGGAGATAAACAGGGGAGGGATTATAAAGGTGCCCAAGATCTACTACTACGTGATGAGGTACGTAACCCCCGTGTTCCTCCTAGTGCTTCTCGGGGCATGGGGGAAGGAATACATACCAAAGGTTATGGCGGAGACCCATTGGACGGTATGGGTTACGAGGTTCTACCTTATAGGACTCTTCCTTTTCCTTACGCTGCTCGTGTTCATAGCCGAGAAGAGAAAGCCCAAGGAGGTCGCCTGTGAATAGGGTGATGATATTTCTGCTATCGTTTTACTTCGGTCTTGGAACCTTCTTCAGCTTTATAGTTGCTCCCGAGCTGTTCAGAACGCTAGAAAGGAGCGCCGCCGGCGATATAGTTGAGAAGGTGTTCCCCCTTTACTTCGGGGTTGGGCTCGGCGCAGTTGGAATATCGCTTCTTATAGGCATAACCTCCAGGATGAGCAGGTTCCTGCTTACCCTGCTCGCAACTAACCTGATAGTCTTGCTCGCACTGGAGTTTTACGTTCTTCCTCAGGCCCATAGCATGAAGGTGGCGGGCTCTCCCGAGTTCGTCAAGATGCACCTAATATCGGTGATAATGAGCACGGTCTCTCTTTTTCTTACCTTCGGCGCTGTGGTCTATCTTATAGTAAGAACCAAGGATGTTGGTTCTTAAGCTCTCCCAGATCCCGGTTCCCAAAACGAACAGGTACATAAGGAGAAAGGGAGGAAAGGTCTTCAAGCCGCCCAGGGTGAAAAACTGGGAGGTAAGGGCCCTCTGGGAACTGCGCCAGCAGTACAAAGGTGATCCTATAGATAAAAAGATCTCCGTGGACATCACCCTGATACTTCCCAACCACAGGAAGAGGGATATAGATAACATGCTAAAGAGCCTCTGGGACGTCCTCGAAAAGGCCGGGGTAATAAAAAACGACAACCTTATATACGAGGTCAGGACGGTGAAGAGGATTGAGAAAGGAAATCAGGGCGTGGAAATCAGGATAAAGGAGTTTGCAGATAGCTCCTAACTATCAGATCGCAGGCCTCCTCTTCGGAAATCTCGTCGAGGTTTATTTCCTTCCATCCCTGCTTCCTGAACCATCTCATCTGACGCTTAGCGTACTCCTTTGTATTTCTCACTATCTTCTCAATAGCCTCTTCGAGGCTCTCCTCCCCCTTCAGGTATGGTATGAGCTCCTTGTACCCTATCGCTTGAGATGAGGTTAGAAAGTGCTCGAACCCCTTATCCAGAAGCTCCTTTACCTCCTCTACAAGGCCGCTCTCTATCATCCTCCTAACCCTAAGCTCTATCCTCTTTGATAGACTCTCCCAGCTCCTGCTCAGAAAGAACCCAAGGAAGTTGAACCTTGGCCTCTCCCATCTGTG
>WFPN01000148.1 GCA_015487535.1 Aquificaceae bacterium | reverse complement strand
TACACAACCCTCGACAGGGATCTTCAGGCCCTAGCGGTCAGGTCCCTCAAGAAAGGCCTCCAGAGACTCGCCAGGATAAGCGGCATACCCTTCCTTCCAGAAAGCGAGAAGGACATGGAGAGGTACTACGAGGCCCAGAGCACGTCCCCCGAGGATGGTAAGGTTTACGTTGGGAAGATAGAGGAGGTAAGGGACGGAAAGGCAAAGATCCTGCTGGGGAACAGGAGCTTCACTATAGATCTGAAGGGCCTGAACCTTGAGGGCAGGGAGTACGTTTTCATCAAGCTGCACCAGGATCTCGACGGGTGGTCCGCCGAGATAGTCCCTGATCTCGAGGGCGCCCTTGTGAGCCTCGATGTTCACACGGGAGCTATAAGGGCGATAGTGGGAGGACGTTCTTACACGTACAGCTCTTTCAACAGGGCTCTCAAGGCCAGAAGACAGCCGGGATCTGCTATAAAGCCTGTCATATACATGGCGGCACTTCTGAAGGGAGAAACCCAGATATCCTCGATAGACGCGAGGCCAAGGACCTTCTACGACCCGGCCACGGGCCAGGAGTGGACACCAAAGAACTACGGCGACGAGGAGTACACGGTTGTGACCCTGAGGGAGGCTCTTGCCAAGAGCATAAATACCGCAACGGTTAATCTGCTGGACAAGCTGGGATTCGAGGTCGTCCTCAGCGTGGGGGATAAGGTAGGTCTCAGAAACCTAAAGCCCTATTACTCCCTTGCCCTTGGGACCGTGGAGGTAACGCCGATACAGCTCACCTCAGCTTACCAGGTCTTCGCTAACCTCGGGAGAAAGTGTAAGCCCTTCTTCATAAGGAAGGTAGTGGACAGAAACGGGGAAGTCATAGAGGAGAACTCGCCCCAGTGCGAGGATGTCCTGCCCCCGCAGGAGACGAGGGTTCTGGTCGATATGCTTAGGGCGGTGATACTCGAAGGAACCGGAAGGGCAGCCAGGGACCTTCCCAGGATAGTGGCCGGCAAGACGGGAACCACCGATGAGTACATGGACGCCTGGTTTATAGGGTTCTCACCCTACATAGTGGCAGGGGTGTGGGTGGGTTACGACATAAAGCAGACCTTAGGGCCCGGAATGTCCGGTGCGAGAGCTGCCTTACCCATATGGAAGGACTTCATGGCCGTGGCCGCGGCGAAGTACCCCAACGACGACTTCCCTCTCCCCGAGGGGACTATAGTCGTTCCGATAAATCCAAAGGATTACGTTATAGCGGACGAAACGTGTCCGGGCGTGAACATGGTCTTTGTGGAGGGTACCCAGCCGAGGCTCACCTGTTCTGACCTTAGAAACATCATCAGTCCTTAGGGACCTTGGCCAGAAGCATAGGTATGTCCAGATGGTGAATCAGGAATGAGGTAACGCTACCTAGGAACAGCTCCTTGAACCTTCCCTTTCCGTAAGCTCCCAGGAACAGCATATCTATCCCCTCTTCCCTCACTATCTGGACTATCCTCTCCTCAGGAAAGCCCGTTGTAGCTATAAACTCATGGTCCTCCCCGAGTATCTCCCTCACCTCTTCGCTTATCTCCTTCGCGCTTCCCTCCTCTTCCTCAACGTGTATAACCTTCACACTGTACCCGAAAAGCTCTCTGAAGGATCTGCATATTCTCAAGGCCAGCTTTGCGTTCTCGCTACCATCGTAAGCAGCAAGGACATTCTTTACATCCCTCTCCTCCTGGGGAACCATCAGGACAGGGGATCTGGAGTGCCTAGCCACCTTTTCAGAGTTAGAGCCCACCAGGATACCCCTTATAGGTTTCCTCCCGACCTTTCCGATCACTATCAGGTCCTCAGGATCGGCCTGCCCGGCTATCTCCTTGTAGGGAACCCCTATCGTCTGGACTACCGACACCTTGGCTCCGAACTCCCTTCCCAGGGCCGAGAACTCTGTCAGGACAGCGTCGCCCTGTTTTTCAAGGAATTCCTTTATCTTGGCAGAAATTCCCTCGTAATAGGTAAAACCCAGAACTCCCGCAAGGTCGGCTAGGAAACTCTCCTCAAGGAGCCTCACATCGACCACGTACACCCCTACAACGGGGATGTCGTAGAAGTTCCCCAACCGAAAGGCTAACCTGGAAGCGTTCAGTGAAGCGGGGGACCCGTCAACCCCCACAACTACTCTCTTAAACATCCAGGTTCCTCACCTCTTTAGCGTAGGTTTCTATGAACTCCCTCCGGGGTTCGACCTGCTCCCCCATGAGGATAGTGAATATCCTGTCAGCCTCCACAGCGTCCTCTACCTTTATCTTCACCAGCCTTCTCGTCTTGGGATCCATAGTTGTCTCCCAGAGCTGCTCGGGGTTCATCTCCCCAAGACCCTTGTACCTCTGAACCTCTATGCCCTGCTTTACCAGATCCATCATGGTATCGTAAACGTCCTTCAGGGATTCGACCCTCCTGCGTTTGGACTCGTAGCCAACCTCCACGGGAAAGTGCAGATGAACACCCTCCAGTACCTGCTTGTAGGAGAGTGAGGAGAGGAAGTCAGCGTCCACGATTATCTTCGTACCGAGCCTATCGTCCAGGAGGACAATGTCGTAAGCTCCCTCGAAGTCGTCGTACCTCGTATCCACTCTGTAGTCGGGAAGCTCCCTGCTCATGATCTCTACGATCTCCTTAACCCGGTTCGCACTCCTGAGGTCCTCCTCCACAACCCTGTGTTTGAGGAGGAAGTTGACTACCTCCTCACCCTTGTTCTTTACAAGAGCTCTGTAGCTCTCCTCATACTCTTTCAGAACTTTCAAAAGCCTCAGAAGCTCCCCCCCCCTGTACTCCATGCCCACCGAGTCCTTTATATAGCCACCCTCTTCTACTAGCTTGAAGAGGAAGTTCTCAAGTTCCCTGTCGTCTTTGACGTACATCTCTTTCCTTCCCTTCTTAACCTTGTAAAGTGGCGGCAGGGCTATGTAAACGTACCCGTTCTCTATAAGCTGGGGCATGAACCTGTAGAAGAAGGTCAGAAGCAGAGTCCTTATGTGGGAGCCGTCCACGTCCGCATCGGTCATCAGGATTATCCTGTGGTACCTGAGCTTGGAAAGATCCACATCCTCCCCTATACCGCATCCCAAGGCGCTCACTATCGCCTTGACCTCCTCGTTGGCCAGAACCTTGTCCACACGGGCCTTCTCCACGTTTATTATCTTCCCTCTGAGAGGTAGTATGGCCTGGAACCTCCTGTCCCTGGCCTGCTTGGCCGAACCTCCCGCGGAGTCCCCCTCCACTATGAAGAGCTCGCACTTTTCGGGGTCCTTCTCCGAACAGTCAGCTAGCTTTCCAGGAAGTATCCCGTCCTCGAGGGGGGACTTCCTCCTAACGAGTTCTTTTGCCTTCTTGGCAGCTTCCCTCGCCAGAGCCGCCTCTATGGCCTTCTCGACTATGAGCTTAAGGATCTCCTTGTTTTTATCGAAGTAATCGGTCAGGTACTCATAGACTATCGAGTCCACTATGGTCTTTACGTTCTGGTTCCCCAGCTTGGTCTTTGTCTGGCCCTCGAACTGAGGCTCTGGGACCTTGCAGGAAATGACTGCCACGAGACCCTCCCTTATATCCTCCCCGGAGAATATAGTTTTCAGCTCCTTCGATAGCTTGAGACCTTCGGATAGACGCATGACGGCCTTAGTGAGTCCGCTTCGGAAGCCTGTAACGTGGGTCCCGCCTTCTACAGTCTTTACGTTGTTTACGAAGCTATCTATGACCTCCTTGTAATCCCTCACGTATCTGAAGGCTATGTCCACTATAACCCCTTCCCTCTCACCCTTTATCCTGATTATGTCCCTAAAGAGGGGCTCCTTTCCCTGGGAGAGGTACTCCACGAGCTCCTCCACCCCCCTC
>WFPN01000147.1 GCA_015487535.1 Aquificaceae bacterium | reverse complement strand
CTCGTCGTAGAGCTCGAGGCGTGAGAGCCTCTCCTCCATACCTATCTTCCTGAGGGCAAAGGAAAGATCGTGGGCCACCTCCCTCAGGAGCTCTACCTCCTCCTTCGTAAAACCATCTTCTGACCACCTCGAAATGAGTAAGTAGAGATCCCCCTCCATGGGTATGCAGACAGAAGCATCCTCTTCCAGGAAAACACCCTCCTCGGCCACCGCCTCGTTCCTGCCCTTTCTGAAGGCCCCCGCATACCTGAAGCCGCCCTCCCTCAGTATCCTCATAGCCGACGGAAGAAGATCCTCCCTAGATGAGACGGTAGTGGTCAGTATGTTTATCCTGCTCAGGGTCTCGTAGAGCCTGTTTATCCTCTTTATGATCTCCTCCCTCCTCAGTCTCTCCCTTATGTCCCTGAACACCCCCACTACGAAGCTCTTTCCATCCTCTTTGAAGGTCCCGTAGCTTATCTCCACAGGGATCCACTCCCCGCTCCTTTTGTTCTCAACGTACTCTATCTCAGTTATCCCCTTCCCTGTCTTTACGTACTTCCTGAACTTCTCTTCCATCACTGGCCTGAGCTCCTCGGGATGTATCCACAGGGCGTCCCTGCCTACCACATCCTCTTCCTTCTCCAGACCTAAGAGCTCCAGTGCAGCCGGGTTGAGATCCACTATGCTCATGGTCTGTAGATCAACCAGAAAGATCGCATCCTTTACCGAGTTAAGAATTATCCTGTACCTGGGAGCAGCTGATCTTATAACCTTAGAGAACAGGTAGGCATCTAGAGAAAAGGTCATGTCGAGTATAACTGCCTTGAAGAGAGCGAGCAGGGTGGGAAGGAGCTTGTCTTCGCTCACCTTTTCCTTCAGCGTTTTAAGAATACTCTCCACCCACTTGGCGAAGGCCCCGGTGTAATACTTGGGATCCACGCCTATCCTCTCGTGGACCTCTCCCACCTTGAGCCTGGAGAGAGCGTACTCGATCGTGTAGTCCGCCCTAAGAAGTTCCCTGAAGTACCTGGTCTGGGCCTCCTTCAGCCTTTCTATCAGGCCTTCTTCACTTTCGAGTATCCTCCTCGTCTCCTCGAAGGAGAGTAGATGTCTGTAGAACTCGTCGAAGACCCCGACTATGTCTTCATCGCTCACCCTTTCCGAGAGCTCCTTGAGTAGCTCGATCTCTTCGGATGTAAGGTTTACATAAGATACCCTCCTCTTGACCTCCTCCTCGGACAGGCTGAGGATCTTTGCTATCCTTTCGGTCATCAACCTTTAACATACGTATTTTTACGGCACATGTCCACCCAAGTTTTCCGTGCAAAAATCTTCCAAGGGCGTATATTCATGGGTAAGGATGGTGATGTTTGAAGAAAAAGACGTACCTTTTTGACTCAGAGACGGTAGAGATCCTCAACACCCTCAAGGAAGAGCTCGGCAAGAAGGAAACCCAGATAATCAGGGAAGCCCTGAGGCTTTACTTCGAAAACCACAGGAACGAGAAGCAACTCATGGATTCCGTAAACGAGCTGATCGATAGGATAGAGAGGCTCGTGAACCAGATATCTGAGCTCAGCTACAGACTCGGCAAATGCGAGGAGAGGAACAGGATCTTCGAGGAGGAGCTTAGGAAGCTGAGGGGATCTTGAAAACACAAACTTTGTGTTTAAATTAAAGCCATGCCCACGAAGGAGAGAACCAACGTCTATCTTGATAAGGAGCTTAAAGAGAAGGCAAAAATATTGTTCAAGAAGTACGGCCTTAGCCTGAGTGACGCCCTGAACATATTTCTCGCCCAGGTTATCAGGGAGAACAGGCTACCCTTCGAGGATCTCATCCCGGAAGAAACACTCAGGGTTATAGAGGACGCGAGGAAAGGTAGAAACATGAAGAAGCTAAGCTTGGAAGATCTCAAAAAACTCGTAGATGAAAGAGCTGGAAGTTCATGAGCAGTTCGTAAAGGATATAAGGAAGTTAAAGCTCAAACGCAAGCATCTTCAAAAACTTTTCTCTTACGTAAGCATGTTACTGAGTGGCGAGAGTTTGCCGCCCGAGGCGAGAGATCATCAGCTTTCCGGTAAATTCGAAGACGTAAGAGACTTCCACATAGGTGGGGATATAGTTGTCCTGTACAGGATGACCGAGGATAAGATCCAGCTACTAAGGATAGGTTCCCATTCACAGATCTTGGGCTTGTGAGTATAATTTGAACCATGGCCGATATAGAGAAGGTAATAATCATAGGAGGGGCCTGTGCGGGGCTTACCGCCGCCATATACACTGCCAGGGCAAAGCTCGACCCCCTTCTCTTCGCCGGGCATATGTTCGGCGGCCAGCTGATGATGACCTCGGAGGTTGAGAACTTCCCCGGCTTTCCTGAAGGAATACAGGGCCCTGAGCTGATGGACAGGTTTCGCCAGCAGGCCGAAAAGTTCGGGACGAGGATAATCTACGAGAACGTGATAAAGGTGGATTTCAAGACGAGGCCCTTCAAGGTGTGGGCTGGAGATCAGGAGTACCTTGCAGAAAGCGTCATAGTGGCAACGGGGGCGAGGCCCAGGATGCTCGGACTCGAGTCGGAGGCTATGCTTATGGGGAAGGGGGTCTCCTACTGTGCGGTATGTGACGGGGCCTTTTACAAGGACATGGACGTGGTCGTGGTCGGAGGCGGAGACTCCGCGATGGAGGAGGCACTCCATCTGACACATCACGCCAGGAGCGTGACCGTAATCCACAGGAGGGACAAGCTCAGAGCCTCAAAGATAATGCAGGAGAGGGCTTTCGAAAATCCCAAGATAAACTTCGTCTGGAACAGTGTGGTGGAGGAGATATACGACGTAAACCAGGGGAAGGT
>WFPN01000146.1 GCA_015487535.1 Aquificaceae bacterium | reverse complement strand
GTGTAAATAACGGAACCTTGGAAACCTCCCTGAATTCGATCGGTTTTACGTCAAACCTTTCCCTTTTCTCGAAAACCCTGAAGGTTGGGAACATCAGGTCAAAGCCGTGCTCTATAATCTCCGTAACTACCTCCTCCTCCCAGTCGTAATAGGGAAGCTCTACATGGAGTTTTTCAGTTTTTACCTTCGCAGGTCTCATCTGGGAGGCGATGAAGCGTTTGAATATGAGTTCGTAGAGCTTTAAGGCGCTCTGGGGATCTTCAAGATCTATAAGCCCAGCGGTTATCATGAACCTGAGGTTGGAAGGCTCTAAGGGTCTCGTGGGCCTTATGCACTCGTGGGCTCCTCCCTCTCCCCAGGATCTCGGGTAGAAGTACTCCTCGCCGAACTTCTCGCTTATGTAGGGCTTAGCGACCAGATACCTCCCCGCCTCCGAGACGCGTGTGGAGTCCGTCCTGTGGTAGGTGATCAGCCCAGCCTCAAACAAACTCTGGAGGAGCTTCATCGTCTTCTGGGCCGAGAAGTGGAGGAACTCGCTCGCATCCTCAAGGACGGTGTCGGTGGAGTAGGGAGGAAGTGGTTTTTTGTCCGTCTCCTGAGGGGAGTGGGTATATACCCTCGCGAGCTCAAGCTCTTTATACACGCTCTTTGCCACGTCAAGGTCTTCTATCTCCGCCCTGAAGGTCTGGCCGTTAATTTCAAAGATAACCTCCCCCTTCTTTTCTTTGGACTTCTCGTATCTCTCTATAACCCATCCCAGAACAGGGGTCTGAACCCTCCCGGCGGAGAACCAGTTCCTGCTGAAGACCTTCCAGAGGACCCTGGAGAGGGTAAAGCCCACCCACCTGTCTAAAACCCTTCTGACGATCTGCGCTTTTACCAGGTTTGTATCGAACTTCCTCGGGTTTTCCACCGCCGACCTGAAGGCTTTAGGTGTAACCTCGTGAAACTCCGCCCTCTTTATGTTCACGTTCATGGGTCTCAAGAGCAGGAAGAGGTCGTAGGCTATCTTCTCCCCTTCGGCGTCTGGATCGGTCGCTATGAAGACCTCGTCCACCTCGTAGCCGGCCTTCCTCAAAGCGGAAACTATACTCAGCTTGTCCTCCACCTTACCCCTACATCTCTTCTTCAGGTATTCGTAGTCTGTGTGCTGAAGCCCCTTATCCTTACATCTCTTTATCGTGTCATAGACTGGTATGAACTTTGAGTCTTCTGTTAGAACCCCGAAGAAGCCTCTATCGGTCGTGAGGTCCAAAACGTGCCCGAGGGATGCAGTTATCACGAGAAGCCTCTCCCCGAGGGGAACCTCGTAGGCGATGCTGTCCTCTATCAACCTGAGCTGGGGTTTTCCAAAGAAGCCCGCTATCGTCCTCGCCTTATTTGGAGACTCCACTACCACGAGGGTGGTCCTGAAGAGGTCTTTTATTTTCTGAACTACCTTGCCCTCAAGGATGAGCTTTGCCCTCTTTCTGTCCTCGTCTATCTCTTTAAGGAGTCTTTCGAGGTCTATCTCACTCAGGGATTTGAATTCAACGTCCGACTGCATGAAGTAGGCCGAAAGTCTCCTCTTGAGGGATCTGAATGCCTTGGGGTCGGAGTAAAAGAGTATTGAAAGCCCCTTGGTCATTCCCCCCGCTATGAAGCGGGAAGTCCTCCCCGAAGCCTGTATGTAGGAGTTTGCGTCTCCCACGACCATGTAGAGCTGTCCCTCTCTGTGGACGAGGGAGATGTCCTCGGACTCCTCTATCTTCCTTAAAAACTCCTCGTCGGTGAGGAACCTTTCAAGAAACTCCTTTATCTCCTGAACCCTCTCCTTTATCCTCGGGTACTTGTCCAGGAGCTCCTCTCTGAGTGTTAGGTATCTCCTCAAGTAGTTTACGTACTCCACCGCCTTCAGGCGGTCCTTTTCATCGAAGAGGTTGAGAAGTGTAAGGAGGAGAGAATGGAGCAGTGAGGGCTGCAGGGATAACTGGGTTGGAAAGATGTGCTTGGGCGGATCCAAAAATATCGCGTATCGGATTATGTGGGGAAGGTCGAGGCCTCTCACCAGGGGATTCGTTAGATGGGATATGCCCACTGCTACGTCAAAATTCCCCTTCTCAAGTATCTGATAAAGCTCTTCGGGCTTGTAGTCGAGGTAGCTTACAGCCTCTATACCTTTGCTTTTGTAAAACTCAACCACCTCCTGAACCTTCTCCTTCCCGTAAAAGACCGAGAGGTAAACGAGTCCTCCCTTTCCCAGCTTCTTTATAAGATCAGCGGACCTCTCAAGGGCTTCCTCCAGGTCCTTCACGGGCTCGGCTACATCCACTATGTTCCTGACCGTTGTTACAGCCTTCTGAACTTCAAAGCCGAGTAAGTTCCTGAAGAGAAAGACCCTGTTTCCCTTAGGCTTCAAGGTCGCTGACGAGACCACAAGAACCGTGTCCCTTCTCCTCTTCCTTATCTGGGCGAGCTTCTCCCAGTCTTTGTCGGTTTTGTTCTCCTTAAGGGCGAGCTTTATCTCGTAGTCGGTGAAGCCGAGGAGCTTGAAGAGGTTGTCCACGTTCTTGGAGCGTTTTAGGAAGGAGTCTATGTCGTCTATGAATATGAAGCTGAACCTGAACTTCTTCAGGTTCTCAAAGTTCTTGTGAAGGAACATATTTGTCCCGCAGAGGATGTCAAAGTCCCCTGCGAGGAACCTTTCTCTTATCCTCTTCTTGGACTCATAGACGAGGATGCTTCTCTCTATACTCAGCTTCCGGGAGAGCTCCTCGAGTCTTTCCCCCGTCTGGTTTGCCAGTATCCTGGTGGGGAATATGAGGAGAACCTTGGGCTTTACGAACAGGGATGTGACAAGCCCAAAGGTAGTCTTCCCCACCCCCGTTGGAGCCACTACCGCAAAGGACTGACCCATAAGGACTCTCTTTGCCCATAGCTTCTGAAGGCTCCATGGGCGGGCTCCCACAGCCCTTTCAAAGAAGCTCTCGAACTCCGAAAGGTGTCTTTCGGTCTCACAGAAGAGAGAAAGCTCCCTAAGGCTTTTCCTCTCCTCCAAGGCGTCGCAGACTTTCTCCGTAGGTTCTGGCAGGCACCTGTAGCAGGGAAGACCTTTAGAGAGTCTCTCGTCGCTTATCGCCCCCCCGCAGTTTGGACACACCCTCTCTATTATCAGAAGGCTCATAGAGAAATTATAGAATTATTGAGCCGATACATTAATTTCAACTTCTTCGGAAAGAGGCCCTGTAAAAAATAAAATGCTTACAGAGTACTCAACCCCTGCGCCATGGATATAATATACTCTTATAGAACACCTCCCGTTGTCTCCTATAGTGCAGGAACACGTGTTCGCGCTTGGACAATCAGGAAACCACACCAGCCCACTGTTTACCCAAAAAGCGTCGATGCTTGCATATACCTTTACGTCGGTTGCGGGCTTTCCATCAGAAGTGATAACGCTAACCTGAAAAAGGACAGTACTGGTAGACTGGGTAGACGATGCATCTGTAAAATCAATAGAGGAAGGGGATACACTTAAGGTCATATCAGAGGTTGCTTCTATACTTCCCCCACATGCTAGTATAAAACTAGCTAGAACTATTATAGTTGTCACGAGCTTCTTCATATTTAATCCCCTCTATTATTTGTCGGCTTAATTTTATCAAATTTTAATGTTTCATTACATTTGATACAGCCCTGTCTATCTCTCTAGCGAGATTGAAGTCTCTTTCGGTCAGCCCTCCCGCTTCGTGGGTTGTGAGTTTAACCCTGACCCGTTTAAAACCCACCTCCAGATCCGGATGATGCCAGTGCACCTCAGCGAGAGCGGCTATCGTGTTCACAACGAACATTGTAGTCTTCCAGTTCTTTGTATTGAACTCCTTGACTATGTAATCCCCTTCTTGCTCCCAGCCTTCCAACTTCTCGAGCCTTCTCTTTATCTCCTCTGCGCTCAGCCTCTCCATATCACAGCTCCATGTCAAGTTCGTTGAAGACGCTGTAAATGTTTCTCAGATGAAACACATCGTACATAGGATACTTCTTGTAAGGCGTATCCTTCAAAGCCTCCCTTATCTCGTCCACAAATAGCCCCCCATCTTTGAGTTTCCTTACGCTTTCCCTCACGAAGACCAGATAATCCTTCGTCCACCTTATCACCTCTGCACCACCCGGGTCGCCATGCCCTGAGAGGACGAGCTTTGGCTTCATCCTCAACATCCTGTCTAAGACCTCAACCCATCCCCTGGAATAGACGTTCCTGTCCCCCATGAAAGGTATCCTTTTGTTGGCGGTCAGATCACCCGTAAACAACATTCCGTCCACGAACACGACAAGATCGGTGTTGGTGTGGGCGGGGGTCATGGGTATTATCTCTATCTTCCGCTTTCCAACCCTCAGTTTAACCTTCTTGTCCACCACCACATCGGGGTGTGTGATCTTAACACTCTCAAAAACACCGGGAAACGATCTCTTTACCCCTTCCAGAACCATATCCGCCTCGCCAGAGTCGTAGAACTCCTTCAGGTTCTTATGACCTATTATCTTCGCCCCGGCTTCCTTAAAGGCTGAAGCTCCAAACCAGTGATCCATATGGTAGTGGGTTACGATTACGTAGAGTATGGGAGCATCCTTTACCTTCTTCAACTCCGAGATAAACTCCCTCGCAAGCTCGGGAGTTGAGAGGGTATCTATAACAACCCAACCTTCCTTTGTCAGAATGCCGTAGGCGTTGGATATGAACCCCCTGTTCTTCTTGGAGGGGAGCTCCGTTACCCCCTGTGCCATGTAGAGGTTATCAGATACCTTTTTGAGGTCTATTCCAAAAACGGCAACGGCCCAGAAGATCCATACAAAGAAAGCCACCCTTACCATGGGATACCCCATTATAAATCTACCTTATCTCTTCAACCACCCCACAGGCTATCCTTCTACCTGCTTTTCCTGCAGGATCAGACCTGTAGTCATCAGCTCCTTCATGTATAACTATCGCCGTTCCTCCCTTCTTAAACAGGCTGTTCGGCTTTCCCTTCTCCAGAGTAACGTAGGGAGCATGTATCTCTATCCTGAGCATACCGTCTCTACCAACGTAAACGTTTGGAAGATCTCCCGCATGGTGTCCCTCCGGGTTCATAAGTCCATGTTGCTTTCCGTAAGGATTGAAGTGTCCCTTGGCAGATTTGAAGTCCGGGGTCTTGCATGAACCCATCGAGTGTATGTGGAAGGCGTGAACACCAGGCGGTAACTTGGCGTTTACCTTGAGAAGAACTCCTCCCGCAGGAACACTGTATATGAGCACCTCACCTATAGCGTTACCCTGTCTATCTATGAGATCGGCCTTAGCCTTCGGCTCTCCTGCAAAGGCGAACGCCAGTATAAGAAACAGGATTATTAAACCCATAGCTCTCCCTCCTCAGATTTCCTTTAAAGGTCGTCCTATCGATCCGTGTGCAAATGAGGGCTATCATAACAGCTGATATAATTAAACAGGAAACTGAAAATGGAGGGAAAAACATGGACTTTCTAGGAAGAGAAGAAGCGCCTCTCACAGCCGAAGAGTGGGAACAGATAGATAACGCAGTGGTAAAGGTAGCCAAAGAGACGTTGGTTTGCAGAAGGTTCGTTCCCGTGATGGGACCAATCGGTCCAGGGCACCAGATGGTATCCTACGATGTGATCTATGGTATGGAGCCAGGTGTATGTGAGATAAAGCCTGGTCAGGAGTACGAGACCTGTGAGCCCGTGAGAACAGGTGTAAGGAAACACATACCAATACCTACCATATACAAGGACTTCGTTATATCTTGGAGAGATCTCGAGTACTTCAGACAGTTCAACATGCCCATAGATACCTCCAACGCGGTGGCGGCCGCTGTTGCCACGGCGATCGCCGAAGATACACTGATCCTCTTGGGGAATAAGAACCTTGGTCTGGAAGGCTTGATGACAGCAGAAGGTATAAACACCATGTCCATGAGCGACTGGACACAGGTAGGCAACGCATTCACGGACGTGATAGAGGGAATATCGAAGCTGGTGGAGCAAGGATTTTACGGGAATTACTACCTTGTCGTGAACCCGAAGCAGTACTTCCAACTAAACAGGATGCACGACAACACGGGCCTTTTAGAGATAGAGCAGATAAAGAAGGTGGTCAAGGACGTCTTCCAGACGCCTATAATCCCCGAAAACAAAGCCCTCCTCGTATCCGCAGGGCCTCAAAACTTCGACCTTGTCGTAGCACAGGATATATCGGTCGCCTACGTGGAATCCGCCAACATGAACCATATATTCAGGGTTCTGGAGATGATCGCTCTGAGGATAAAGAGGCCGGGATCCATACTGGTGATAGGAAAAGGGAAGTAAAATCGTATAGATGTGGATCCTCGGAGAGCACGATGAACCGTACCGAAAAGCGAGGAGCTCGGTACTCAACCTGGTAGGAAACACGCCACTTGTCAGGATCAAGAAGGTAATCCCCGAAGATATATCCCAAGATATAGAGATATACGCCAAGCTCGAGAGCTTTAACCCCGGCGGTTCTGTTAAAGACAGGCCCGCTCTGTCCATGTTTCTTACCGCTCTGAAGGAGGGAATTATAGAAGAGGGAAAGGTGGTTATAGACGCTACCTCCGGGAACACCGGGATAGCCCTGGCTATGGTGGGTGCCGCCCTGGGCATTCCGGTGGAATTAGCTATGCCCGCCAACGTGAGCGAGGAGAGGAAGAAGATAATACAGGCTTACGGGGCCAAGGTGTATCTAACCGATCCCCTCGAGGGAACGGACGGCGCCATACTCTTCGTCAGAGAAATGGTGGAGAAGAGCCCGGATAGGTACGTTTACCTAGATCAGTACAACAACCCTGCCAACTGGAAAGCCCACTTCTACTCTACAGGTATAGAGATATGGAACCAGACCGAGGGCAGGGTAACCCACTTCGTAGCGGGGATAGGAACCGGAGGAACGATAATGGGGACGGGAAGGAGGCTCAAGGTCTATAACCAGGATATACAGGTCATAGGAGTCCAGCCAGCTTACCCCTTTCACGGCATAGAGGGGCTCAAGCACATAGAGAGCTCGATAAAGCCCGGGATCTTCGACGAGAACTTCCTCGACAGAACCATCTTCGTGGAAACGGAGGACGCCTACGAGTGGGCCAGGAGGCTTGTGAAAGAGGAGGCCATATTCGTGGGACAGTCCTCTGGAGCGGCTCTGTGGGCCTGCATAAAACTCGCGAGGGAGATGACCGAGAGGGGCGAGAAGGGGGTAATCGTTACGGTGTTCCCCGACGGAGGGGAGAAGTATCTCACCACGGCGCTCTTCGAGTGATATGGGGAAGCTGTTCGTAGTTCCGACCCCGATAGGAAACCTCAGGGACATAACTCTCAGGGCACTCGACATTCTGAGAGAGGTCAATTACATAGCCTGCGAGGACACGAGGAGAACGAGGATACTTCTGAACCACTACGATATAAAGGGAAAGAAGTTGCTCTCTTACTACGAGCCGAAGGAGGAAAAGCAGATACCGAAGATAATCCATATCCTCCAGAAGGAAGACGTCGCTCTAGTTTCGGATGCCGGGATGCCGGCCGTATCGGACCCTGGTTACAGGTTGATAAGAAGGTGCCTCGAAGAGGGCATAGAGGTGGAGGTCCTGCCGGGTCCATCTGCGGTGATAACCGCACTGGTGGGTTCTGGCCTGCCTACCGACAGGTTCATGTTTCTGGGCTTCCCGCCCAAGAAGGGGACTAGAGGTTTTTTCGAGGAGTTAAAGGGGTGTGAGGATACTACCTTCATACTCTTCGAATCCCCTAAGAGGATTTTAAAAACCTTGCAGATCATAAAGGAAATATTCGGAGAGGTCGAGGCGTGTGTTGCAAGGGAGCTTACGAAGATCCACGAAGAGTATATCAGGGGCAAGATCTCCCAAATTATAGAAATGCTTGAGTCCAGAGATAAGGTAAAGGGGGAGGTTGTTCTATTATTTAGAAGATGAAGCTGCCCGTTGTAGTTGTCCTCTTTTCGGTGGGCATAACGCTCGTAGCCTCATACCTACATCACAGGTACGTCCTCGGTGTCGAGAGGGTGAGTTACGTTCACTACATAGTTCCCTTCTTCGTGGGCCTGCTCTTTGGCGTCTTGCTGTCTGCCCTGATAAAGCTCTACTGGGTTCTTCTGGAGAAGGAGGAAAAGCTCGAGAGGCTCTCCCTTACCGACGATCTAACCGGACTGCCCAACAGGAGAGGGGTCATGAGCTTCCTGGAGTTCGAGATAAGCAAGTCTAAGAGGTACGGAGAGCCCCTCTCGGTAGCCCTACTCGATCTAGACGACTTCAAAACCATAAACGATACCTACGGTCATCTGGTGGGTGACACAGTGTTGAGGGAATTTGCCGCTCTGATGAGAAGCAAGCTCAGAGCCTCTGACATAGTGGGAAGATGGGGAGGTGAGGAGTTCCTGGTCATAATGCCCAATACGGATCTCAGGACGGCGGTAGGGGTGATAGAGAGACTCAGGAAGGAGGTCAGCGAATGCTACTTCGATCCTGTAGGGAGGTTGAGCGTAAGCGCGGGCGTAACCGAGCTAAGGGAGGAGGACAACATAGACAG
>WFPN01000145.1 GCA_015487535.1 Aquificaceae bacterium | reverse complement strand
TCTCCACACTGCAGATAGAGAAGGAGTGCCCGGACAGAGGAGAGGCGAGCCAGATAGATCTACGTCTTTAACAGAGACTCCTCGTAAATCTTCCTGACCTTCCTCCTTGCCCACTCGATGGCCTCCAGTATTCCCTCCAGGAACAGGGATACCGCCTCCTCGTCCGCTCCCACCAGAACGGGAATGTAAACACCTCTCATCTCTCCCGCCCATCTGGCGAGGTATAGGGATCTGAACTTCTCCTCGTCCACAGGCTCGAATTCTACGGGAGAGAGGAATGTAAGATCCACCCTCCCGAAGGGATACTCCTTCCTTTCAGGATAAAAAAGGGCGTGCATTATCGGTATCCTCATGTCCGTCTTCCCTGCGTGGAGGAAGAAGGAACCGTCCTTGAGCTCGAGTACTCCATGAACCACGCTCTGGGGATGGATCACCACCTTGATCCTGCTAAGCTCCACATCGAAGAGGTTCATGGCCTCGAGCATCTCAAAGCCCTTGTTCATCAGCGTGGCGGAGTCGATCGTTATCTTGGCCCCCATGTTCCAGTTGGGGTGTTTGAGAGCGTCTTCCGGAGTTGCTTTCTTCATTTCATCAAGAGACCACTTCCTGAAAGGACCGCCCGAGGCGGTAAGGTAGAGAAAGCGTATATCCTCTCTCCTAACTCCTTCCAGTAGTTGAAAAAGTGCGTTGTGCTCGCTATCGACAGGGATTATCCTATCCCTGTTTTCCCTTACGAAATCCCCCAGGCAAACTATCGACTCCTTGTTGGAGGCGAGGAGGGTCTTCTTCTCCTTTAGAGCATAATAAGCGGGCTTTATGCCGTGGATCCCGGATACCGCGTTCATCACCCTGTCCGCAAGGGATATGGCTTTTCTGAGGCCTTCGTCCCCGAACATATACTCGGTTCCTTCCGGGAGGGAGCTGAGCCACTCTCGGGAAGGTTCTTCGTAGGTAACCACGATCGGGGGCCTGTAGCGGATCGCTTGATCGAGGAGCTTTTCGGAGGCCCTCTTCGCCAGAAGGGCCACCACCTCTATCTCATCAGGGAACTTTTCCACTACCTCGAGGGTCTGGGTTCCTACCGAACCTGTGGAACCGAGAACCGCAAGCTTGATCATAACCTGGTATATTTTATTTCCTATGCCTATTCAGTGCCTTTTCATGTTCTTATCTGGTTTTGTAGTAGGATTTATAACCGCCCTCGTCCTTATAGTAGGAATAGTTGTACTTCCAGTTATCCTAGGCCTCGTTCTGGTAATAGGCATCTTCGCCTACTTCAAGTACAGGAAAGAGAGGAAAAGAAGAGAGGAGCTACTGAGAGAGTTTTGGGAGTAACCTTCTGAGAATTAGAAAGATCACTGCCAAGACAATGCTTGAGCCAATCCCTCCCACAGAATTACAGCCTCCTCCGCCCGAAGCGCTGGCTTCTGAGGTAGATCCCCGGAAAGCCGATCCACCGGACGAGATGGTACTCGAAAGGGCAGCGAGGAGATCCAGATAGCCCCCACTCCTTACCTTATCCACAAGACTGCTATCTATCTGAACAGAGCTCAGCAACCTGTTTTTGACCAACGAGGGAGTTAGCGCTGGATCAGAGCTGAGTATATGCGCAACAGCTCCCGCAACGAAGGGAGAAGCTATGGAAGTCCCAGCTATGTAAGTGTAACTGTTACCCGCGTACGTGCTCAGGATAGACTTCGAACCTGAGAAGCCTCCGGGAGCGGCGAGATCAACTGTGTTGAGCCCGTAGTTGGAGAAGCTCGAGAGCTTGCCGTCTCCGTCCACGGAGGCAACGCTTATAACGTTAGGGTAGTCCTTTGAAAAGGAAGCTGGATAGACGGGACATGTATCGTTGTCCGATCCTGAGTTTCCCGCGGCAGCAACGATTACAATACCTTTAGAGTTTGCGTACTCCACCGCATCCCTAAGGGGCTGGAGGCTTGCCTCCGAGATATTGCAGTCATCCGTTCCCAAGCTCGTGTTTATCACTCTGGCGCCGTTGTCCACAGCGTAGTGAACCGCCGAGAGGAAGTCATATGCACTCCCTGTGCCGTTAGAACCTAGGATTTTTACGGCCATAATACGGGCTTTCCAGCAAACACCCGCAACACCTGTTGAGTTGTTTCCGACCGCACCCACTATTCCAGCCACGTGAGTTCCGTGCCCTTGATCGTCGATGGGATCTGGGTCCGAGTTGACGAAGTCCCAGCCGTAGCAGTCGTCCACAAAGCCGTTTCCATCGTCATCTACGTTCGGACTCCCCATACACTCTATCTCGTTTCTCCAGACGTTATCCCTAAGATCCTCGTGCCAGTAGTCCACACCCGTGTCTATCACGGCCACAATTATCGGGGAGCAGTCCACGTTCACATCCCAGGCCAGCTCAGCGTTCACAAGACTCATCCCCCACTGGTCCACGTACATGGGATCGTTTGGAATGGCAAAGGCTCTGAGCCTTACGTTCCTCGCAACGTACTCAAAGCTAGAGCTTAAGGCAACCAGCCCACTGACCCTATCTTGAGGGATCTCGACGAGCGCATAGTTCTTGAACCTCTTTATAACCCTGTAACCCTCAAGGGCTCTGGAATCAGCTCCAGGCCTCAGCTTTACGATAAACTCAGCACCGAACGACAGAGAAACAAGCAGCAAGAGGATAAGTAGCTTCATACGAACTTGAACAGGAGCTCCAAGATCGTATCGGGGAATATACCCAGGAACACAACTAGGACGCTCGCCACTATGAGGGCGATGGATTCCCCTGCGGAGACCTTCGTCTCTCCCAAATCCCTCTCCTTATCATGGAGGAACATATACACTATCACCTTAAGGTAATACCCGGCAGACACAACGCTCGCAAGGACAAAGAGAACTGCGTATATAAACAGCTCGTTCTTCACAAGGCCCATGAATATACCCAGCTTACCCACGAAAACGGCCATAGGGGGTATCCCTATGAGGGCGAATAGGAATAGCGCCAGCAGAGAGGCGAGAACAGGATGCTCTCTGAACACACCCTTGTAGTCCAGGAAGTGATGGGTCCAGCCCTCCTTTTTCTCAAAAACAGACAGAACGGTGAAAGCCCCCAGCGTAGCCAGAGCGTATACCAAGACGTAAAACAGGAGTGAGGAGATGAGTATCTTATCGAGGACCGTGAGGGCGAGGGTAAAGTAGCCAGCGTGGGCTATCGAGGAGTAAGCCAGCAGCCTCTTTACGCTCCTCTGAACGTAAGCCATGAAGTTCCCGTAGAACATCGAGGCTATCGCGACAACACCGATGAGGAACTCCCAGCTCGGTAGAGCCGAGAACATATACACCGTTAGCTTCACGAACAGAAAGTACATGGCTATCTTGGGAACCGTAGCCAAAAACGATGTGGTAGGCGTGGGAGCACCCTCGTAAGCGTCGGGCGTCCAGAAGTGGAAGGGAACCGCGGACACCTTAAGGGCGAGGGCGGACATCAGAAGGAGAACCCCGAGGGCAAACATGGGATCGGTGCTGCTCCTGAACCCAAGGAGTAGATCACCTTTGGAGGCGTAAACGAGGCCCGAACCCAGAACGAACATCGATGTCCCCGTAGTCCCTATCACCAGGTATTTAAAAGCCCCCTCCTTAGAGAAGTACTCCCTTTTGAAGAGGCCAACCAAGATGTACATCGTTATTGAAGCGAGCTCTATACCAACGAAGATTATGGCGAGGTTCTCCGAGGAGAGCATTACCATGAAGCCCATAAGGGCTATCAGGTAGAGATAGGAGAGTTCGCTGTAAACGGATCCCTTCCTCATGAAGTAGTCGTATGAAGACAGTATCACCAGGCCTGTAACCGCCAGGAGGAAGAACTTGGCTATAAGGTTAAAGCCGGTTACCGAGAAACCGTCGAAGAGGGTGGATGCAGGATAGTTCACGAAGAGGATAGAAAAGGCTGAAGCAACGACGGTTATAAAACCGAGCAAACTCAGGCTCTTGTAGTA
>WFPN01000144.1 GCA_015487535.1 Aquificaceae bacterium | reverse complement strand
TACCTTCTTCTAACGACCGACCTAATGCTCGAGAGCGTCCACTTTCTCCTCGGATACCCTCCCGAGGCTGTAGGATGGAAGGCTATCAGCGTAAACGTAAGCGACGTTGTGGGAAACGCTGGGGAGCCCAGGTGGGCTTTGATCTCGCTGATGCTCCCAGACCTTGAAGTCGAGTACGTGGAGAGGCTTTACGGGGGAGTGCACAAAGCCTGCGAGTTCTACGGATGCGAGGTGGTAGGGGGGAACGTATCGAAGTCCGAGAGGCTCGGCATAGACGTATTCTTGGTTGGAACGAGCAAAAGGTCCGTGGGAAGGAGCGGGGCAAAACCGGGGGACTCGGTATTCGTGTCGGGAACCCTCGGAGACTCGAAAGCTGGCCTTGAGCTCCTGAAAATGAACAAAGACACCTACGAGAGCTTCGAGCTCGCTCTCATAGAGAGGCACATAAGACCCACAGCCAGGATAGACTACGTTAAGCACCTACAGAAGTATGCGAACGCGAGCATGGACATAAGCGACGGCCTCGTGGCGGATGCCTGGCACCTCTCGAAAAGGAGCGGCGTGAGGATAGAGATAGACAGCTCCAAGCTCCCCCTTTCCAAGGAACTTCTCAGGTTCTGCGAGAAATACGGAAAAGATCCCAAGGACTACGCATTATTCGGAGGGGAGGACTACCAGCTTCTCTTTACCCATCCGAGGGAGAGGTGGAACCCCTTCATGGACATGACAGAGATAGGAAGCGTTTCCGAAGGGGAAGGCGTTTACGTGGACGGTGAAAGGATAGAGCCGAAAGGATACAGACATTTTTAATCGGGGTTAAAATATACGGCCCATGGCTGGTTTTCTAGAAAAGGTCCTTAGCGTAAAGAGAAAAGAGATAAACAGGGATCCCGGTTACCTGAAGACCCTCGAGGAGATGATAGAAGAGAGAAGCAAGTTCTTCGACTTCGAGAAGGCCCTCACTAATTGCAAAACCAAAATAATAGCGGAGGTTAAAAAGGCCTCCCCTTCGGCTGGGAATATAAGGGAGGTGGACCCAGCGGAGCAGGCCAAGATTTACGAGTCCGCGGGAGCTACCGCCATATCCGTATTAACGGACAGGGAGTTCTTCAGCGGTTCTCTGGAGGACCTAAAGGCGGTCAGGGATGCGGTGGATCTTCCACTCTTGAGGAAGGACTTCATCATAGACGATGTTCAGATCCTCGAGGCTAGGGCCTACGGAGCGGACACAGTTCTGCTGATAGTCAGGATCCTCGACCCCAAAAAGCTCAGGGATTTAATAAACTTCTCCCTAGAACTCGGCATGCCCCCCCTCGTTGAGGTCTTCTCCCTCGAAGAGGCAAGAATTGCCCTCAAGGCGGGAGCCCAGATAGTAGGGATAAACAACAGGGACCTCGACACCCTCAAGACGGACACAAATCTCACCAAGGAACTCGCTCCAAAGATAAAAGAGCTGGGAGCCAAATTCGTGATCGCCGAGAGCGGAATAGAGAGCCGGGAGCAGATAGAGGAGCTCATGGGCTACGGTGTGGACGCCTTCCTGATAGGAACTTCCCTGATGAAGAGCGATAATCCTTACAGTAAGCTCAGGGAGCTCCTCGGTTTTCAAACTACCTGCTGATCTATAATTTTAAAGAATGGAGGATACTACCATGAAGAACAACTCCCTCGATCTAAACCTTCTGGAGGAGATGACACAGCTCGAGTATTTCTTGGTCAAAAAGCCCATGAACTCCCCCGAGTTCTGGACAGAGTGGCAGGAAAAATACGGCAAAGCTACCCTCGCCAAGGTTGCCCTCAAGAAGATAGCCAGAACCAAGAAGCTCTCCCACGAAGAGTACTCCAAGCTCAGGACCATGATGGGAGTTTATGACGACGTTCTTAAGTACTTGGAGCAGCTTAAGAACACAGCCCTCAGCGTGAGGGGTATAGTAACCAACATGGGAGTCGAGTTCGACGACGAGGACATAGATCTTGACTTTTAAGGAGGTTAGATATGCTCGAGGGATTCGAGGAGGTTACCGATAGAGACTTCTATCAGAAGGTGATGGCCGCTGAAAACCCAACGGTGGTCCTCTTTATAGACCCCAACTCGGAGGAGACCAGAAAGTTCGTTGATCTTTTAAGACCCTACGTGGAGCAGTACGGGGACAAGATAAAGTTCTACTACATGGACGTTACAAAGAACACCTCCTTCGAGGACTTTGGGATCTTCAACTTCCCATCGGCCATGTACTTCAGGGACACGATGGAGCTCGACAGACACGACTTCGTCCCTCCACCAGAGATGGTCGAACAGGCCATAAAGAGGCTCCTGAGAATAGCTTGAAGTTAAATGTAAAAGCTTTAGGCTTGCTGCTCCTAGCTCTGGGGGCGGTTCTCCTAATTTCTTACTTTCTTGAGTTCGAGCCTCTAAAGGAAAGGGCAGAGGGTTATCTGGATAAGGGCTTGAAGACTACCCTTGCGAGCTACGTGGTTATAAGGGGTTTGAATGCTAGTATTTCGGTGATAAAGGGAAGTGAACTCTTCTTATCCCCGGCGGGTATGGGCTTTTCTATAGCTATGGGGGAGGTACTGGACCCTCTTGACGACATAACCGAGCGTGTATCGGCTCTGCTCCTGGTTAGCTTCCTATCGCTCGGTGTGCAGAAGCTTATCCTTGAACTGCTATCCAGCTACCTACTTATGCTTTCCGGAGTTCTGACGATGGCTTTAGGAGTTCTCGTGCTCGTTAGAGGCCTTGTGATGGTTTTTTTCCTTAAGCTCCTCCTAGTTCTGCTGATCCTCAGGTTCTTCTTCCCAGTAGTAGTTCTTGCGAACGACCTCGTCTATGAAAAATTCTTCAGATACCGGATCGAGACTGTTAGCTCACAGCTCAATAAAGTGAAGAGCGACATCTACTCTGTTGTGAGTTCACTGAGCAGTGTGGAAGAGTTTAAAAAGAACATCTCGGTTCTAAAAGATCGCATTGACAGTGCCTTCGAGCAACTCATGCATCTTGCCCTGTACTTTACCCTCCAAACGTTGATCCTTCCTTTACTCAACCTATGGCTGACCGTGAGGCTGTCTCTGGGAATACTGAGGCTGAAAGTATAATAACAGGTATGGATATACTCTGGGCTCCTTGGAGAAGCAGTTACGTAGAGAATGTGGACAACATAGAGGGATGCTTTCTCTGCAACGCCGTCAAACAACCTCCCCACAGATGGAGGGAGGTTTTACTGCTTCATAAAGGAGAGAGGAGCTTCATAATACTCAACAAGTACCCCTACAACTCGGGACACCTTATGATAGTTCCCATCGAGCACACATCAGAGTACGAGAGCCTAGAAGACGAGACCGTCCTTGAGATGAACGAACTCCTCAAGCTGTCGTTGAAGGCTCTCAGAAAGGTGTTCAGGCCCCACGGCTTTAACATAGGTTACAACCTGGGAAGACCTGCGGGGGCAGGTCTCGAGAGCCACATCCATATGCACGTTGTTCCCCGCTGGAACGGGGATACTAACTTCATGCCGGTTATAGCCCAGACTAAGGTAATATCTCAGGATCTTTTCACCACCTACGACAGGTTGAAGGAAGCTCTCGAAGAATTGTTAACAGATATGTAAAAGTGTTAACAATTTCACAACACGTCGTTTTCTAAAACCTTTGTGCTGCAAGCATCTGAAAGTGGCATAAAGATTGCTAGGCAAAACGGGGCGCACTATAACTTTTGGAGGTGCAGGGCATGAACATGATAGATAACCTCTGGATAATGGTCTCTACCGCCTTGGTTCTGCTGATGTCAGTTCCCGGGCTTGCCGTGTTCTACGGGGGACTTACCAGATCCAAGAGCATGCTAAATACGATCGCCATGGTTTTCTCCGCCTTCTGTGTTGTTGGTATTCTCTGGATAGCTTACGGATATACCCTCGCCTTCGGGGACGATGTGGGAGGTATCGTGGGAAATCTGAAGTGGCTCTTTCTCAGTAACGTAAACCCTTCCGATAGGGCCCCTGCGGCCGAGAACCTCCTTCACTACAACTTCATCCTGTACCAGATGACTTTCGCCTGCATAACGGTGGCACTCATGGCCGGAGCTTTTATAGAGAGGATGAAGTTTTCAGCCTGGATTGTATTCTCGATCCTTTGGTTTACCCTAGTTTACGCCCCCGTTGCCCACTGGGTGTGGGGAGGCGGATGGCTTTCCAGCTTTGGCACCCTTGACTTCGCCGGTGGCTTGGTCGTCCACGAAACCTCCGGTATCTCGGCTCTGGTGGGAGCTCTGATACTTGGAAGGAGGCAGGAGCCCGTTATGCTTCCTGCAAGCCTCCCTCTGGTTGCCGTTGGAACGGGACTTCTCTGGTTCGGCTGGTTCGGTTTCAACGGGGGCTCTGCCCTTGGTGTAAGCAGCGTTGCGGTTACGGCTATATTCACAACCACGATGGCGTCGATAACGGCCGGTCTCACCTGGATGTTCCTGGAGTGGTTCTTCCTGAAGAAGCCTACCACCCTGGGACTCATGACCGGTTTCATAGCGGGCCTTGCGACTATAACTCCGGCCTCGGGCTTCGTTGATGTGTGGGAGGGAGTCCTCATCGGATTCCTAGCGGGGATGGTCTGTTACGTGGCCGTTGCCCACCTGAAAGCCAAGCTCGGGTACGACGACTCCCTCGACGTGTTCGGGGTCCACGGCGTCGGAGGAATTCTGGGTAGCGTTATGCTGGGCCTGTTGGCCAAGCCCTCCGTGAACGAGGCGGCCGGGCTATTCTTTGGAAACCCTGCCCAGCTTGGAAGTCAGATCGTTGGGGTTCTTGCCGTCGGGCTATACTCCGCCGTGGTAACCGCTCTGGTGCTCACCATCATAAGGCTTGCCATCGGCGTAAGGGTATCCTCCGAGGAGGAGACCCAAGGGCTTGACACATCCGTTCACGGGGAAGAAGCTTACAACAGATGAATCTGCTTAAGGTAGAAGGCCTGAACCTATGGTACGGGGATAAGAAGGTTCTCCACGATATCTCCTTTGAAGTTGAAGAGGGTGAGATCCTCTGCATAGTGGGTGAGTCTGGATCCGGGAAGTCTTCCATCCTTTACTCTATCCTTCGGCTCCTTCCTGAGAACTCCATGGTAAAGGGTAGAATCATCTTTGCCGGCAGGAATCTCTTAGATCTTTCTGAAAGGGAGATGAGGAATGTGAGGGGGAAGGAGATAGGGATGATATTCCAGGAACCTTCGGCCTACCTCGATCCTCTATTTACCGTAGGGTCCCAG
>WFPN01000143.1 GCA_015487535.1 Aquificaceae bacterium | reverse complement strand
TAGCGAGATGGGGAGGGGATGAGTTTCTCGTGGTGCTCCCCGCCGAGAAGGAAACGAACATACTGGAGGTCGCCAACAGGCTGGTGAGCGACTTCGTGGTTAGCTACGAGGATGTGGACGTTACCCTCAGCGTGGGTTACGCCTGCTTTCCTATAGACGGCGCGGACCTCCAGAGGCTGATAGAGGTTGCGGACAGCAGGATGTACAGATCGAAAACTATATTCAAAGAGGCGAAGAGGTATGCCGTGGACGATAAGGGTGAAGAGGAAGTTTAACGCGGCCCACTTCCTTACGGACTACCATGGGAGTCCAGAGCCCCTGCACGGGCACACCTGGGAGGTAGAGGTTTACATAGAGGCAGATGAACTCGATAGAGGCGGCATGGGTGTGGACTTCATAGAGATAGACAACTACCTTAAGGAACTCCTCCCCGACTACAAGCTCCTCAACGACGTATTCGACTTCTCTCCGAGCGCAGAGAACGTGGCAAGATGGCTCTACAAAGAGCTGAAGAATAAGTACCCCACTTTAAAGAAGGTGGTCGTCTGGGAAACCGAAAACTGCGGGGCGGAGTACGTTGAATAGGATAGGGATAACTATAGGAGACCCGGCCGGCGTAGGCCCGGAGCTGATAGTAAGGCTTTCAGGAAAGTTCGGAGGTGAGAACGCCTACGTGATATACGGGGAGGAAAAGATACTAAGAGAGGCTATGGAGCTCTTGGGCGAGGAGCTTTTATACAGGAAGGTGAATACCATCGGGGAAGTAAGCGGCCCCGGGGTTTACCTGATGGATCTGAACATATGCAGCGTGTCCCGTCCCGAGCCCTCCCTGACATCAGGCAAGGTGGCGGTTGCGTACCTGGCAAGGGCTGTGGCCGATGCCGTCTGCGGGAACATAGATGGCATACTCACCATGCCCCTGAACAAGTTCTGGGCGAGGAGAGCAGGCTTTAGCTACGAGGGGCAAACGGAGTACCTGGCCCAGGCCACGAGCAGCAGAGACTACGCCATGATGCTGTACTCGAAAAGTATAAAAGTCGCTCTCCTTTCCACACACGTCCCACTATCCGCAGTGCCGGACCTCGTCAAGAAGGAGAGCGTCAAGGCGAAGGTAGAACTGATAGTTAGGGAGTTCAAGAGGCTCTTTAAAAAGGAGCCTAAGGTGGGGGTGCTGGGCCTCAATTCTCACGCTGGTGAAGGGGGGGAGATAGGCCGGGAGGACGTGGAGGAGATACTCCCTGCGGTGGAAGAGCTGAAGAGAGCCGGCTTCAGGGTGGAAGGCCCATTGGTCCCGGACACGGCCTTCCTAAAGAGGGAAGACTACGACGTTTTCCTCTGCATGTACCACGATCAGGGCCTCATACCCTTTAAGCTCCTCGCCTTCAGGGAGGGTGTGAACCTTACACTGGGCATACCCTTTCCCAGAACATCCCCAGACCACGGAACGGCTTACGATATAGCCTGGAAGGGCATCGCCGATCCCACCTCGAGCGAGAAGGCACTTGAACTTTTGGAGGAGCTGGTTCACAATCTAAAGGGATGAGAAACCTTATCTACATCCTTCTGTTTCTCTTGGCCTTCGGCCTGTCCTTTTACTTCTTTATGATCAACTCCGGGCAATCCGTGTCTCTTGAGCTCTGGGGAGGGAAGAGAGCTCCAGAGCTTCCCGTAGGTCTAGTTGTCCTCGCTGCCTTCTTCCTCGGGTTTGTACTCGGAATGATGTTCTTGCCCTTGACTTACGTCATAAAGAGGCTATCTTCATGAAGTATCTTATAAGCAAATCCTTATAAAGGAGGTCAGAAGTATGCAAGAGCAGCAGCAGACTACGATGGTATTTAAGGTTACCGAAAAGGCCGCTGAGGAGATCCTCAAGGTTGCTAAGGAGAACAACATAGAGAACCCCATACTCAGGGTTAGGGTTGTTCCCGGTGGATGCTCAGGCTTCCAGTACGCTATGGGCTTCGACGACACCATAGAGGAAGGGGATCACGTGTTCGAACAGGGAGGCGTTAAGGTCGTCATAGATGCCTTCTCTATGCCTTACGTGAACGGCGCCGAGCTCGACTACGTTGTTGACTTCATGGGCGGCGGCTTCACGATCAGGAACCCGAACGCTACCGGCTCCTGCGGCTGCGGAAGCTCCTTCAGCTGCGGTTAATAAAGGACCGCCCTACCTGGGCGGTTTTCTCTTAACAAAAACCCTGATCACCGGTGGGTCTACGCTCGCCGGATGTATCAGGAACGGAACCTTCGTTTCAGTTCTCACCCTTAACTTGTAACTCCCCGGCTTGTCTATGCCGGAAACATCAACGTATGCCCTCACCTTCTCTATCATCTTGGAGAGTAGGAGTCTCTCCACCACATAGACCGTTACGCTCACCCTCTCCGGCCTAACCCTGTACACGAACTCTGGCCTTTCGTTCCTTACCTCCACGTACCTGGACACCGTTATGGCCGTTCTGGAGCCGAAGTTGACCACACTCCAGAGGGATACAGATATAACGAGTGCCGTTAGCTTGTATCTCCAGTCCCTTACGAATATTTCCCTAAGAAGCCTCATCTTTCAACCCCAGAAGTTGGCTTAATCTATCCCTCAGTATCTCTGGGTCCAGGTTCCTCTCAAGCCTTCCCTCCACGGCGAGGGAGATCTCTCCCGTCTCCTCAGAGACCACTATCGATATGGCGTCGCTCTCTTCGCTTATTCCCAGGGCCGCCCTGTGCCTAGTACCGTACTTCTTGGGAAGATCGGCGGACTTGGATAGAGGCAGAACGCACGAGGCGAAGGCTATCCTCTCACCCCTTATCACCACCGCCCCGTCGTGCAACGGGGTCATGGGGTAGAATATGGTTATCAGAAGCTCGACCGATATGGTAGCGTCTATATACACACATCCCTCGATTATATCCTCTATGTTCTGGTACCTTTCCACCACTATCAGTGCCCCTATCTGCCTGTCGGACATGAACCTGCAGGCCCTGACTATCCTCTCTATCG
>WFPN01000142.1 GCA_015487535.1 Aquificaceae bacterium | reverse complement strand
TGGATGGGAGAGAGGATAACCGAGAAGGGTATAGGGAACGGGATGTCCCTACTTATATTCGCAGGTATAGTGGCAGGTTTCCCGAACGCGGTGGTTAGCATGATAGACAGGCTCAGGAGCGGGGATATAACCCCCTTTACCGCCGCAGGGGTCGTGATCATGGTCCTGGCGGTGATAATCGGGATAGTTTACATCCAGGAGGCGGAGAGGAGGATCCCCGTCCAGTATCCCCGGCGGGTGGTAGGACGGCAGGAGTACAGGGGCGGATCCACATACCTTCCCATCAAGATAAACCCCGCAGGGGTCATTCCTATCATATTCGCCCAGTCCCTGCTGATAATCCCCTCCAGCATACTCGCCTTCATCCAGCATCCCATAGCCCAGGCGATCCACGACGCCTTCAACCCTACATCCATATTCTACAACTTTCTGTACGTGCTCCTTATAGTCTTCTTTACATACTTCTACACCGCGGTGATGATAAACCCGGTGGAGGTGGCGGATAACCTCCGCAAGGGAGGAGCTTTCATCCCTGGGGTGAGGCCCGGCCTGGAGACCCAGAAGTTCCTCGAGACCGTCATAAACAGGCTCGTGTTCGTTGGGGCTTTATTCCTGTCGGTGGTCGCCGTCATCCCGATAATGATCAGCTTCCAGCTGCAGGTCCCCTTTTACTTCGGGGGAACTACCGCTCTGATAGTTGTGGGCGTGGCTCTGGATACCCTCAAGCAGATAGAGGCAAACCTCCTTACCAAGAAGTACAAAGGTTTTGTGAGGAAGAGAAGATGAAGAAGAACCTTGTTTTCTTAGGTCCTCCCGGAGCTGGCAAGGGAACGCAGGCGAAGAGGCTTGCCAAGGATCTTGGCCTCGTCCACATCTCGACCGGGGACATACTGAGAGACGCTGTGAAGAACCAGACCCCTCTAGGTAAGAAGGCTAAAGAGTATATGGACAGGGGTGAGCTCGTCCCCGACGACCTGATAATAGCCCTGATAGAGGAGGTCATGCCCCCAGAAGGCGGGGTCATATTCGACGGCTTTCCCAGGACGATAGCCCAGGCGGAGGCCTTGGACGAGATGCTAGATCGCAAAGGCCTGAAGCTCGACGCGGTTATACTCTTCGACGTTCCCGACGAGGTGGTGGTCGAGAGGCTCTCGGGCAGGAGGGTCTGTCCGAGCTGCGGGGCTGTTTACCACATAAAGTTTAATCCTCCCAAGGAGGACGAGATCTGCGACAGGTGCGGGACAAAGCTCGTTCAGAGGGAAGACGACAGGGAGGAGGTTGTCAGGAACAGGCTCGAGGTTTACAGGAAGCAGACAGCTCCCCTCATTGAATACTACGAGAGGAAAGGTATATTAATAAGACTGGACGCATCGAAGGACATCGATGAGGTATATCAAGAACTTAGGAAGGTAGTATGAAGAAGGGTATTGAGCTCTACTCACGAAAGGAGATAGAGAAGATAAGGAGGGCCTGCCAGGTTGTGGCTGAGGTCCTTCAGGTAGTGGCGGAGAACATAAAACCAGGTATAACGCCCTGGGACATAGAGATGATAGCGAGGGAGGAGACCAAGAAGAGGGGTGCAAAGCCAGCCTTCCTCAACTACAAGCCTCCCTTCAGCAACGTGAGGTACCCCGCGGCCACCTGTGTGTCGATAAACGAGGAGGTGGTCCACGGTCTTCCCAAGAAGGACAGGGTTATAGAAGAGGGGGACTTGGTAAGCGTGGATTTTGGTGCTATAATAGATGGTTACGCTGGCGATTCGGCCATCACGGTGGCGGTCGGCGAGATCGACGCGGACAAGAAGAGGCTTATGGAAGCTACAAAGACCGCTCTGGAGAGAGCAGTGGAGACGGCGAGAGCTGGAAACTGGCTTAGCGACATAGTTGAAGCTATCCACTCTACGGCGGAGGAGTACGGGGTTTACCCCGTCCTCAAGTACGGAGGGCACGGTATAGGTAAGAAGGTCCATGAGGAGCCTTTCGTGCCCAACAACAGGAAGGATCTTGGGAAGAAGAACATAAAGCTAAGGCAGGGTATGGTGATAGCTATAGAGCCTATGTTTTCCCTCGGAACGGAGGAGACCGTTTACGATGGGGACGGCTGGACGGTGAAGACTAAGGACGGTAGCCCTGCAGCCCACTTTGAGCACACCGTGGCCATAACGAAGGAAGGACCTCTGGTTCTTACGGAGATCTGAAGTATGGGAAAGAGGAAGAAGCAGGAACGCGAGAAGGAGAAAGGTATAGTTATGGAAGGAGAGGTTGTGGAGGCCCTTCCCAACGGGATGTTCAGGGTAAAGCTCGAGAGCGGGCACGAGGTTCTGGCCCACATATCTGGGAAGATGAGGATAAACTTCATAAGGATCCTCCCCGGAGACATGGTCAGGGTGGAGCTCTCCCCCTACGATCTCACTAGGGGAAGGATAGTTTACAGACTCTGAGGAGGTTGGCATGAAGGTAAGGGCTTCGGTGAAGAAGAGGTGTGCCAAGTGCAAGATAATCAGGAGAAAGGGAAGGGTTTACGTGATATGCGAGAACCCCAAGCACAAGCAAAAGCAAGGATGACGGAGGTTGAGATATGGCTAGGATAGCGGGTGTGGATCTTCCCGATCACAAGAGGCTCGAGATAGCCCTAACATACATCTACGGTATAGGGAAGACTAGGGTAAAGGAGATATGCGAGGGGACGGGCATAGACTGCAAGAAGAGGGTAGGTGAGCTGACCCCAGAAGAGCTCAACATACTAAGAAAGTTCATAGACGAGAACTATAAGGTGGAAGGAGATCTCAGAAGGGAGGTCCAGCTCAACATAAAGAGACTGATGGACATGGGTTGTTACAGGGGCCAGAGGCACGCCAGAGGCCTCCCCGTGAGGGGACAGCAGACGAGAACGAACGCGAGAACCAGGAAGGGAAGAAGAAGGTCTGTAGGTGGAATAAAGAAGAAGGGTAAGTAAGGAGGAAGCGCATGGCTAAGAAGAAGAAGCAGAAGAGGACTGTCACTAAGGGGATAGTCCACATACACACTACCTTCAACAACACGATCATAAACATAACCGATCCTCAGGGAAACACGATAGTCTGGGAGAGCGGTGGAACGGCAGGTTTCAAGGGAACGAGAAAGAGCACGCCCTACGCTGCCCAGGTGGCCGCTCAAAGGGCACTCAGAAGGGCTATAAACGAGTTCGGACTCCAGGAGGCGGAGGTGTGGATCAAGGGCCCTGGAGCTGGCAGAGAATCAGCCCTTAGAGCGGTTTTCGCTTCCGGGCTTAAGGTTACCGCCATAAGGGACGTTACTCCCATACCCCACAACGGATGTAGACCGCCCGCAAGGAGGAGAGTCTGATGGGTAGGTACATAGGACCCTGGGTAAAGCTCGACAGGAGGTTTGGTGTAGTTGTATCGGGGAAAAAATCGGCCCCGAGGATACTCCAGAGGAGGAACTTCCCACCTGGCCAGCACGGAAGGATAAAGGGGAGAAGAAGGAAGCTCAGCGAATACGGAATACGTCTTATGGAGAAGCAGAAGCTCAAGTACCTCTACGGAGGTCTCAGGGAGAAACAGTTTAAGAGGTACTTCGACCTGGCGGCAAAGTCCAAGGAGAACACGGGAGAGGTGCTTCTCCAGCTCCTCGAGAGGAGGCTTGACAACGTCGTTTACAGGCTCGGATTTGCCACCACCAGAAGGCAGGCCCGCCAGCTGGTGGCTCACGGCCACATACTTGTGAACGGTAAGAAGGTGGACATACCCCACTACGAGGTTGAACCCGGAGACATAATAGAGGTGAAGCCTTCCTCAAGGGACATTCCCTTCCTCAAAGAGAACCTGGAGAACATAGATCCCAGAAGCGTTCCCGAGTGGCTCGAGCTCGACAAGGACAACTTCAGGGGTAAGGTTCTTAAACTACCCGAGAACGTGGCCGAGTACCTGGAAGTGCCCGTGAACGTTCAGTACATAATCGAGTTCTACTCTAAGGTTTGATCTGGAGGTTATCTGATGCTGAACGAGTTTGTGTTCCCCAACAAGATTTACTGGGAGCAGAAGGAAAAGGACAGGGGTGTGTTCGTGGTTGAACCCCTCGAGAGGGGTTTTGGAACTACCCTTGGAAACGCCCTCAGAAGGGTCCTGCTCTCCTCCATATCGGGAACTGCGGTGACCGCAGTGAAGATATACGGGGTTTATCACGAGTTCTCCTCCCTCGAAGGTGTGGCCGAGGACGTGGTGGAGATAATAGCGAACCTAAAGGGGGTTCGCTTCAACCTCAAGGACTCGGACGTGGAGGTCCTCTACCTTAAGAAGAAGGGAGAAGGAGAGGTTAAGGCCTCCGACATAGCTCTGCCTCCAAACGTTGAGATAGCCAACCCCGATAAGGTCATAGCTACGATAACAGACCCGGAGGTTGAGTTCAACGCGGAGATAAAGATAGAGAGGGGTAAGGGTTACGTCCTTGCGGAGGAGATGGAGGCGATAGGCGAGACCGGGTGGATACTTCTGGATGCGGACTTCTCCCCTGTCAAGCTCGTGAGCTACAAGATAGAGCAGACGAGGGTTGGAGAGAAGACGGACTACGAAAAGCTCACGATGGAGATCCTCACCGACGGGACCAAATCTCCCGAGGAGGTTGTGAGCGAGGCTGTAGATATACTCAAGAGACACTTGGCCCTACTCGAGCACATATCCTATGAGGTTCCCACACTCGAGGAGCCCATACCCGTTGATGAGCTCTCCGAGAAGCTCACCCTCTCGATAGAGGAGCTCGACATATCCCAGAGGGCCCTCAACTCCCTCAAGCGCATGGGAATAACAACCATAGGAGACCTTGTCCAGATGACCGAGGAGGAACTCAAGAGCACCAAGAACATAGGAAGGAAGGCCCTCGCGGAGATAAAGGAAGCCCTCAAGCAGATGGGACTTCAGCTCGGACTTAACATAGAGAGCAAGAGGTGAGGAGAGATGAGGCACAAGGTAAAGAAGAAGAAGTTTGACAGGACAAAAGAGC
>WFPN01000141.1 GCA_015487535.1 Aquificaceae bacterium | reverse complement strand
TCCACCTCGTATAGATACCCTTCCGATGTGTGGGCCGTTATAAATCTCACAAGCCTCTGTACCTTCTTTGTAACCTCTTCCTTTTCCTCGTTGTCCCTAACGCAGAAGACAAGGTCGAGATCTGAGCCAAAGCTAAGCTCCTTGCTCCCGAGCTTTCCCAAGGAGTAAAGGACAGCATCGCTTTCCTTTAAAGAAACCTTCTCCCAGAGCTTGGAAAGAAGGAAGTCCGCCAGAAGACTCAGAGCCCCAAAGAAATTTTTTAAGTTCTCGTAACTTCTTTCTCCCATCAGATAAACGAGTCCTATCCTCACCTCCCATACCTTCTTGAACCTCCTGAAGAGGTTCTCCTCCGAAAGCTCCAACGTCTCTTCGTACTTTCTGAACTCCTCTTCGAGTCTATCCCAGGTCGGGTACTCCCTGTACAGGGTAAGTACGTCTTCCACAAGGTCGGGGTTCTTGCTGACGAGAGATGACAAGGTAGAGGAGAGGGAAAATACCTTAAAGAGTCCCTCCATGAAGTCCTCTTTAGGATCGCTCAGGATAACCTTCCTTCCCGTCGGGTTGGTGAAGAACTTGTCGAAGTTTCTCAGTGTCTCGTCCGGGTCAGAGGAGGCAGCGCTCAGCTCGATTATACGGGGAACAACGCTTAAGAACTTCTCCTTTTCCTTGTCCGAGAGCTTCAGCCCTTCCTTTCCGTAAAGGTAGCTCAGGAGCAGTGTAAAAGACCTCCTCGGATCACTAAACCCTTTCTCTTTTAGGACGAAGGAGCCGTAATCGAGATCGTCCGTTATAAGGGCTATCTGGACGGGTTCGAGCTCCTCCTCCTTCCTTTCTGGTACAAGTCCCTCGAAGATCTCCCTCACACCATTCCTGTAACTTTCGAACTTCTCCAGAAACTCTTTCTCATCGTATCCCATTACCTTTGCAAGGTAAGGTATATCCTCCTCCGGGAAGGTCTGGGTCTGAAGGCATCTCCTAAGCTGAATCCTGTGCTCCAGGTCCCTTAAAAAGGCGTAGGCTCTTTCTAGAAAGAGGGCCTCCTCGTCCGAGAAGACTCCCTTCTGGTTTAGCTTCCATATAGCCCTGAATGTGTTGCTCTCCCTTAAAAATGGACTCCTGTTTCCGAGCAGGATAACTAAGGACTGAACTGTGAACTCCACCTCCCTTATTCCCCCCTCTCCGGTCTTCACGTTGTGCCCCCTTCTGAGCTTCTTCTTGGCCTCCGCCTCTATCCTCTTCTTCATCATCCTTATCTCTTCTATCAGCCTGTAGTCTGCCGGAGAATAGACGAAAGGCCTTACCACATCCTTCCTGAACCTTTCCCCAAGTTCCATGTCCCCGGCAACGGGCCTTGCCCTCAGGAGGGCGAACTTCTCCCATATCCTGCCGTAGGACTCGTAGTAAAGCTCGGCGCTCCTCAAGGACATTGTGATAGGTCCTGTCTTCCCGAAGGGTCTCAGATCCAGATCCACCTCGTAGGGCTTCCCCTCGATAGTCTGAGCCGTCATCAATTTGTAGAGCTTTTTGAAGACCTCCGAAAAGAACTCGTTCAGAGTAAGCTTTCCGGCTTTCCCTCCGTCCTCCGAATGAAGGAAGATCAGATCTATGTCCGAGTAGAAGTTCAGCTCCTCACTTCCGTGCTTTCCCAGAGCTATCACGCATCCGCTGGCTTCACTTCCGTCCTCTGTCAGCGGCAGGCCGATCTTTTCCCTCATCTCTCTGAAAGCTCTCGAGTAAGAGACCTCGAGCATGGCGTCGGGAAGGTAGGAGTACTCCCTCAGGATGTCCTCTATCTTGGCCGTACCTAGGATGTTCTTTGCAAATATCCTCAAGAGCTCCCTGTGTCTGTAGTAGGCTAGCTTCTCTGAGAACTTATCCTCTGTGTCCGAATCCGAGATCAGTTGGGAGAGCTCGTTAAGGTAATCCTCTTTTTCCTTAGCCACGTACCAGAGCCCCGGGATCTCTTTCTCGAACTCGTCGGGATGTCTGAAGAGAAAACTTCTCAGACACTCGGACTGCTCAAGGATCTCCAGAAGGAGTACAAAGCGTCTCTCGTTGAGGTATTCGATAAGGGTTTTGGGATTTGGATGTAGGCTTAGGAGCTTTTCGAAGTGCCTTCTGGTTTCCTCAGGGTTGAACAGATTTCTCTCGGCGGTGGTCCACCACTGGGAGGGAATTTCCATAATATAATTTTCTCACATG
>WFPN01000140.1 GCA_015487535.1 Aquificaceae bacterium | reverse complement strand
TCGTTCACGGGATAGCCTGGAGGGCTTTCGAGAAGGGAACGGAGGTGGCCAAGAAGCTAAAGCTCTACGGGGCGGGGCAGGACCTGCTCACCGACGCCTTCAGCGGAAACATAAAGGGCCTCGGTCCGGGCGTGGCCGAGATGGAGTTCGAAGAGAGGCCTTCCGAACCCGTTATAGTCTTCTTTGCTGATAAAACCTCTCCGAGCGCCTGGAACCTCCCCCTCTACGAGATGTTTGCAGACCCAATGAACACAGCCGGGCTAGTGATAGATCCGAAGATGCACGACGGTTACACCTTCGAGGTTCTCGACGTTTACACAGGTAAGGCGGTCAAGCTCAACACCCCAGCGGAGCTCTACGATCTTCTCGCTCTCATAGGATCTGTTGGTAAGTACGTAGTGAAGAACGTTTACAGGAACTACGATGGTGAGATAGCGGCCACCGCCTCCACCCAGAGGCTCTCCCTGATGGCAGGTCAGTACGTTGGTAAGGACGATCCAGTAATGATAGTTAGGGCCCAGAGCGGTTTCCCCGCGGTGGGTGAGATACTGGAGCCTTTTGCAAGGCCCTGGATAGTGGAAGGATGGATGAGGGGATCCCACAACGGTCCTCTGATGCCCGTTTCCTTCGAGGACGCTAGGCCTTCCAGGTTCGATGGGCCCCCGAGGGTGATAGCCGCGGGATACCAGCTCTCGGAAGGTAAGCTGATAGGTCCAACAGACCTCTTCAGGGATCCGGCCTTCGACAAGGCCAGGATGGCCGCCCAGGATATGGCGGACATACTGAGGAGACAGGGGATATTCGAGCCCCACAGGCTCCCCGCCGAGGAGATGGAGTACACCACGCTACCCAAGATCCTGAAGAAGCTCGAGGGAAGGTTCTACGATATAGAGGAGCAGAGACTGGAGAAGGATCAGGTTATGGAAAAAGAGGACATGGATTAGAGCCTGTCCCCTATGTGCTTCTCTAGGAAGCTGACTATGTGACTCAGCTTCCTGTCCCTCTTCATCTCTTCCTCTATCCTCTTTATCCCGTGTATCACCGTGGAGTGATCCTTCCTGCCCATAGCCCTCGCTATCTCTATAAGAGAGGCGTCCGTCAGCCTTCTACATAGATACATCGCTATCTGCCTAGCCCGGCTTGCCTTCCTAGACCTCTTGTTCCCGAGCAGGTCCTCCGGCTTGAGTCCGAAGTGGACGGCGGTGTAGAGTATAACCTTCTCGAGATCGTTCGATCTCCTCCCCTTCTCCTTGATGTGTGAAACTCCCTTCAGCTTTATTCCTCTTATAGTTCCCTCTATGTCCCTCACGTTGTTGGAGGTCTGCTCCATCAGAAGCTCCACGATCCTGTCCTGGACCTCGAGCTTGAGTTCCTGGAGCTTCCGCTTTATTATCTCGAGCTTGGTTACCTCGTCCAGGCAGATCTCTACCACAACTCCCCCCTCGAACCTGCTGATCAACCTATCCGATACATCTCTGAGTTCCCTCGGATGCCTGTCGGAGGCGAGGACTATCTGCCTCTCGTTTAAGAACATGTGGTTAAAGATGTTGAAAAACTCTACCTGAGTCCTCTCCTTCCCAGAGAGGAACTGGACATCGTCGAGGAGGAGAAGATCAACCGATCTGTACCTGTCCCTAAACCCTTTGATTTTTCCGGACTTTATCGCCTCCACCATCTCCTCGGAGAAGTCGGTGGCCGACCTGTATATAACGCTCATGCCCTTTGAGGCACAGAAGTTACCTATCGCCTGAAGGAGATGGGTCTTCCCTAGGCCGACGCTACCGTATATAAAGAGGGGGTTGTAAACCCTTCCCGGGTTCTCGGCTACCTCCCTCGCAACCTCGTAGGCGAGCCTGTTCCCCTCTCCCACTACAAAGCTATCGAAAGAGAACCTCCCGCTGAGGCCCTCGACCAGGTTCTCCCCTTGGCCTTCCTCCTCTTCCTCTTCCAGAAGGATCTCCACCTTACCCCTGAGGCCGTTTCCCAAGCATCTGAGTAACTTTTCCCCGTACTCCTCCTTTACCTTCCTGTCCTCGGTTATGAGGAGTATCTTCCCGTTCCTCTCCTCCACCCTAAAGTGGCTGAG
>WFPN01000139.1 GCA_015487535.1 Aquificaceae bacterium | reverse complement strand
TATCCCGCCCACCGATATGTCTGCCATCGTTCCTTCGGTTTTCCAATCTCCCTTCACTATCTTTACCCGGATCGGTTCTTTGGGGACAACCCTTACGTACTTCCTCCTCTCCTGGGGAAGATCCTTGAAGCTTATAACCTCCAGGAGGACCTCTTCCCTCTCCAGATCCCTATCCCTGACCTCCACCGCTATGGGTTTGGGAAGGTTGGGATGTTTTACGTAGATCTCCCTTTCCGGGGTAAATATGTCTATGTTGCAGGTGGCAGCCCTGATAAACTCATCCCTTATCCCGACTACCTTTGACTTGCATACAACGGGAACTTCCTTGTGGTACGTGAGGAGCTCTATCTCTTCCCTCTCCTTTATCTTTTCCAAGAACTCGAGGGCTATCCTCCTCTCACTCTCCTTGGCCTCTTCTTTTTCCTTCCTGAGCTCTTCTCTGAGCTCCTCTGTGTACTTGAAGTAGGCGTCTTCTATGATTGATATGTAAAGGTCTAAGAGATCTATGAGGCTCTTCACCCTCCTGTGATCTTTGTTCTCCGAGATCAGATAGTCTATGTAGTCCTTGAGGAGGGCGAGGAAGGACTTTTCTATGACCTTCTTAAGGTCTATCTCGTTCCTGGCGAGGGTGTGAGAAATGCTGAAGAGCTCCTGCGTGGGGTCTTTACGGAAGGAAAAGAGCAGTAGGTATAGCCTGTCTATCAGGGTGTTTATCCCGGGAAGGCTCAAGAGCTTGGACCTATCATCTTCTATGAACTTGAGGAAGTTCTCCCTGAACTTCTCCTTGTACCTATCGAAAAAACTCCGGTCCTCCGCAAGCTCGCCCCAGAGGTCCTCGAGGTTCATCACTTAAGTATAGCTGCCTCGAACTCCTCCGGGGGCATTGGTTTTCCGAAGTAGTATCCCTGACCAAAGTCGCAGCCGAGTTCTCTGAGGATCTCAACCTGCTCTTCCTTTTCCACCCCCTCCGCTACCGTCTTCAGTCCAAAGGTCTTTGCGAGCCCTATGGTTGCCTTTACGATCTCAAGATCGTCCTGATCATGGGGGATATCCTTTATGAACTCTATATCTATCTTGAGGGCATAGACCGGGAGCTTTTTAAGGTAGGCCAGGGAGGAGTAGCCTGTCCCAAAGTCGTCTATGTAAATCTTCACACCCGCCGAATGAAGGGCTTTAAGAGCCTCGATCATACCGCTAACGTCCTCCATAACGGCCGACTCCGTTATCTCCAGCTCGAGGCTTCTACACTCACCATCGCAGTTCGAGATCATCCTGAAGAAATCCTCTACGAAGTTTGGATTTTTGAGCTGAACAGCGGAGACGTTCACAGCGATGGGCACCTCTATCCCTTTAGCTCTCCACTCTTTTGTCTGTCTGCAAGCCTCCCTGAGTATCCATTCCCCTACCTCGTGTATGAGCTCACTCTCCTCTAGAACTGGTATGAACCTGTTTGGAGGTATCAGCTTCCCGTTCTTCTTCCACCTCAGGAGGGCTTCAGCTCCGACTACCTTCCCGGTTCTCAGATCGACCTTCGGCTGGTAGTAAAGAACAAACTCCTTCTTATCTATCGCCTTCCTCAGATCCGTCCTGAGCTTTACCTTTTCAAGAATAGCCCTGTCGGTCGTCTGGGAGTAGTAAACTACCCTGTTCCCTCCCATCTCCTTGGCCCTCTGGAGGGAATAAGAGGCGTTGGAGAAGAGCCTCTCTCCAGTATCCACATCTTCAGGGAACACGGATACCCCGCTCGAGAAGGTTATGTAAACCTCTTGTGAGTCTATTTTAAAGGGCTCCCCAAAGGCCTTCTTTATCCTGGAGAGGAGCTTATCGAGGGCGTTGTTCGCGTCCTCCGAGACCAGTATAACCCCGAACTCGTCCACACCCACCCTGCCTATGAAGTCCGATTCCCTGACCTGAGACCTCAGCCTCCTGGCTATCTCCTTCAGTAGCTTGTCCACCCTTTCATGGCCGAAGGCCTCGTTCAGCTCCGAAAAGTTGTCTATGTCCATAAGGAGGAGCCCCACCTCCTTCCTGTCCCTCTTTGCCTTATCTATGAGATCGGAGAGCCTTCTCAGGAAGTGTATCCTGTTGGGAAGCTGGGTTGTCTCGTCGTAGAGCTCGAGGCGTGAGAGCCTCTCCTCCATACCTATCTTCCTGAGGGCAAAGGAAAGATCGTGGGCCACCTCCCTCAGGAGCTCTACCTCCTCCTTCGT
>WFPN01000138.1 GCA_015487535.1 Aquificaceae bacterium | reverse complement strand
GGGAGTGGAAGCGGTAAAGCCCTCTGCAGATCACGCTGGAACTCCGATAGAGATGATAGAGGAGAGGGTCGCCGCCGCAGGGCTACCAACCGACTTACACGAGATCTTCAAGGCCCTGAAGGAAACGGGAAAAGTCCACCTGTACGGCTGTAGCCTAGCCGCTGAGATATTCGGGGTCAGCGAAAAGGATCTTATACCCGAGGCTGACGGCATAGTGGGGGCCACCTGGTTTCTCACCGAAAAGGCAGAGCCCGCGAGCGTGTTCATGCAGTACTGAGCATGGACAGGAGTCTCTGCAGGAGTTGCGTTTACTACGTTAAAAATCTCCCGAAAGAGCTATATCCGGAGGATGAATGGGAAAAGTTGGAGAGACTCGAGTGTTCTATAGAGGCCTCGCCTGGAGATGAGATTTGCAATACCTTTAGAAAGAGCTCATGCTCTCTTATAGACCTGGATGGAGGTAGCGAGTCATGAGAAAGATCTTCCTGCTCTTGACTCTTATCTTTTCCCTGACCTACTCGCAGGAGGCGAGGCCCCTGAAAGCCGTCTTCGACTGTGCAGTGGGAGATCTAAACTGGATAAGCCTGAGACTCTCACTTATAAAAAAGACCGCCGAAAGCCTGATAAGGGAGGGGAAGGACTACAGGTTCGTCATAACGATCCACTCCTACTGCATCCCTATAGTTGAGAAGAACCTTAAGAAGTTTCCAAAGAAGAAGGCTAAGAAGATAGAGTTCATCCAGAGCCAGCTGAGGACTCTCAAAGAGCTTTATAACGTGGAGGTAAAAGCCTGCAGGATAGCTATGGACAGGGGAAAGATAAGTTCAATTCCAGAGTTCATAGAGGCCGTTCCCAACAGCTGGATAACCCTAATAGAACTCCAGAACTCGGGCTTTGCATTCGTTCCCTTTTAACTTATAATCTAACTTCCGATTCTTTTGAGTTAGATGGGCGTTGAGGATTTAGAGAAGTTTCTTCCTGTTGTCCTTATAAACCGCAATTACGTAGTTACCTCCTTAAACGATACCGGAAAGATGATGTTCGGGGACGTGGTCGGGAAGAAGTGTTACAAGGTCCTCTACAACCTCGACAAGCCCTGCCCGGAGTACAACATAAACTGTCCAATAGCCACTGGCGAGGAGAACGTGGACACCGTCACGCTCGACTTCGAGGTTTACCTGAGAACTTACGGAAAGCTACCCGTGGGGGGCATATACTGGGAATCCATGATAAACATAACGAACCTCTCGGTCATAAGGTCTGGCGTTTTCGATGCCCTCACAGGACTCTACAGCAGGAGCTTCCTAACGGGAATAATAGAGAAGTTCTTCTACATGTGGAAGAGGTACGGTGAGGTCTTCTCAATACTCTTCATAGATATGGACAACCTCAAGAGCGTTAACGACGAGTACGGACATCTAACAGGGGACGAGGCTCTCAAGAAGGTGGGCCAGTGCGTCAAGCTGTATCTCAGGAAAGCCGATATAGGGGTGAGGTACGGGGGGGACGAGTTCCTCATAATACTTCCCAAAACGAGGAAGGAGGAAGCTATAAAGGTCGCCAAGAGGATACACGAGTGCATTACCACAGTTCCCTTCGTGGTTAAGCTATCCGCATCTATAGGCATTATCGAGTCCTCAGATGAGGACAAGAGTGTGGAGGATATAATAGAGAGAGCTGACAAGGTACTTTACTACGCCAAGAGCAAAGGGAAGGGAAAGATAGCCGTCGCCAAGAGTGCCGAGGAGTTTTACACCGTAGAGTAAAATATCTACACAATGTTAGACATAGAGCTCATAAGGAAGAAGCCAGAGTTCGTAAAAGAGAGGCTCTCAACTAGGGATAAGACCCTCCCAGATCTGATAGATGAGGTATTGGAGCTCGACAAGAGAAGGAGAAAGATACTGACCGAGCTCGAAAGCCTCCGAGCTGAGAGGAACAAGAAAAGCAAGGAGATAGGCCTCCTCAAGAGGGAGGGAAAGGATACCTCGATCATAGAGAAAGAGGTAAGGAAGATAAAGGAGAGGATAGACAGCTTAGAAGAGGAGCTCAGGGAGGTTCAGGGAAAATTAAGGGATCTGATGCTGAGGGTACCTAACCTTCCCCACGAGGGCGTCCCAATAGGCGAAGATGAGGAAGACAACGTAGAGGTAAGAAGATGGGGAGAACCGAGGGAGTTTCCCTTCGATCCTAAGCCCCACTGGGAGATAGGAGAAAGGCTCGGCGTGCTGGACTTTGAAAGGGGCGCACGCCTTTCAGGGAGCCGTTTTACCGTTGTTAGGAGCTGGGGGGCCAAACTCGAGAGAGCTTTGATAAACTTTATGCTGGACCTTCACACATCAAAAGGGTACGAAGAGATCCTTCCTCCCCATCTGGTTCGCCCCGAGATACTGGAAGGAACCGGGCAACTCCCTAAGTTCGAGGAAGACCTCTACAAGTGCGAGAGGGACGACCTTTACCTTATACCTACCGCGGAGGTCCCTCTAACTAACCTCTTCAGAGGAGAGATACTGAAGGAAGAGAACCTCCCTATATATCTGACTGCTTACACACCCTGCTACAGGAGAGAGGCAGGTTCCCACGGCAAGGACATAAGGGGAATAATACGCCAGCATCAGTTCAACAAGGTTGAGCTTGTAAAGATAGTCCATCCAGATACGAGCTACGAAGAGCTTGAGAAGCTGACCTCTGACGCTGAGGAGGTCCTTAAACTTTTAGGCCTTCCCTATAGGGTGGTGGAACTGTGCACAGGAGATCTCGGCTTTTCTGCGGCCAAAACTTACGACATAGAGGTATGGTTCCCCTCTCAGGGCAGATACAGGGAGATATCCTCCTGCTCGAACTGTGAGGATTTCCAGGCAAGGAGGATGAACACAAGATTTAAAGATTCAAATGGAAGGAACAGATTCGTCCACACGTTGAACGGTTCCGGACTTGCAGTTGGAAGGACCCTTG
>WFPN01000137.1 GCA_015487535.1 Aquificaceae bacterium | reverse complement strand
GGCGGAGCTGTAAACGCGGAGGCCCAGGAGGAGCTCGTAGAGCTCGCGGAGCTGATGAAGATCCCCGTGACCACCACAACACAGGGCAAGGGGGCATTCCCCGAGAACCACCCCCTCTCGCTTAGGATGCTCGGAATGCACGGAACCTACTACGCCAACATGGCGGTTTATAACTCCGACCTCCTAATAGCGGTGGGGGCAAGGTTCGACGACAGGGTCACTGGCAAGATAGACGAGTTCGCCCCCGATGCGAAGATAATCCACATAGACATAGACCCAGCCTCCATATCCAAGAACATAATCGTGGATGTTCCCATAGTTGGGGACGTGAAGATAGTCCTGAGGAAGCTGATAAACGAGCTAAAGAGGAAAGGAGCAAAGATACTTTATCCTGAGGAGAGGGAGAAGTGGCTCGAGCAGATAGAGAAGTGGAAGAGGCTCCACCCCTTGACCTACAAGAACTCCAAGAAGGTCATAAAGCCCCAGTATGTGATAGAGCAGATCTACGAGGTAACGAACGGGGACGCGATAATAGTTCCCGGAGTTGGTCAGCACCAGATGTGGGCCGCCATGTTCTACAAGTTCTCCTACCCGAGGCAATTCCTGAACTCTGGCGGTCTCGGGACTATGGGCTTCGGACTCCCAGCGGGGATAGGGGCAAAGATAGGGAGGCCCGAAAAGGAGGTCTTCGTCGTGGACGGGGACGGTTCCTTCATAATGACTATGCAGGAGATAATCACCGCGGTCCAGTACAAGGTCCCCGTCAAGGTGGCGATAATAAACAACGCCTACCTCGGTATGGTTCGCCAGTGGCAGGAGCTTTTCTACGACAAGAGGTATTCCGAAGTTGATCTCAGCCTCCAGCCGGACTTCGTCAAGCTCGCGGAGTCTATGGGAGCGGTGGGCTTTCGTGCAGAGAAGCCCAAGGAGGTCAGGGAGGTACTCGAGGAGGCTATGAAAATAGATGACAGGCCGGTGATACTGGACTTCGTGGTTGACAGGGAGGAGAACGTCCTTCCTATGGTTCCTCCCGGCAAGTCCTACAGGGACATGATCCTGGAAGACGGCAGGGGAACAGAGGCCGAGACCATGTATCTCGTTGGCTGAAGGAGGAGCAGGATGGCTGACACGGTTGGAGGAGCTGATATAACGGTAACCAAGGCCCCCAAGTTCAGGCAGACGAGAAAGGGCCAGGTCAGGAAGCACGTTATAAACGTCAAGGTCAGGAACGAGATAGGGGTCCTCGCTAGGATAGCTACACTGATAGCGGGCAAAGGCTACAACATAGAGAGCCTCTCCGTTGGAGAGACCCACGAGCCCGGCATCTCAAGGATGACGATAGAGGTGGTGGGAGACGACATAGTAATAGATCAGGTGGTGAAACAGCTCAGGAAGCTGATAGATACCCTTAAGGTCAGGGACATAACGGACGTTCCCCACGTTGAGAGGGAGCTGGTCCTGATAAAGGTTCACACCCCTACCTCGAGGGCGAGGGACGAGGTTTTAAGGATCGTTGAGATATTTAGGGGAAAGGTAGTGGACGTCTCTCCAGAGACATACACCATAGAGGTCACCGGGGACGAAGACAAGATAAACGCCATGCTCGAGCTTTTAAAGCCCTTCGGGATAAAGGAGATGGCGAGAACCGGAAAGGTGGCCATGAGAAGGGAGCTCTTTGCGGAGGAAAACGCTGAGTAGTTGTTGAAAAACAGGAAAGAAGGGACGATACCCTTTAAGGGGGAAGATTTATGAGGGTGAGCCTATGGTTGAAACTCCCAAGCTATCTTCGTTAGCCGGAGAACTACTCAAGTTCTTCTTCCTGTCCTCGCTCTTTCTCGGGGTCATGATATCCCTTCTCCTGTTCTTCCTGGGAGGGATGAACCCATACTACGCCGTTGGCGTGGGCTTTGGCGTAGCCGTGGTGTGGGTCCTCCTCAACATACTCTGGATGAAGAGCAAGATAGAGGAGCTCTTCGGTAGGCTGATGTACGTTATAGACATACTAGAGGAGAAACATAGGGAGAAGATGGTCGTCCCCATACCCCTTCACGAGGAGGTCCTCGACGTCGTCCATAGTATAAGGGAGCTGGTAAACAGCTTCGAGGAGAGGTACGAAAAGAGCATAAGAGAGCTCGAGGAACAGCTGGAGACCATATCCGAGAACGCGGCCACGATACTTAAAGCCCTCGAAGAGCTTCAGGAAGGGAAAACGGAGGTGGATCTGCCAACGGGTCTCGATCCGGTCGGAGCGATAGGCCAGTCGTTAGAACATCTGTTGGAGCTATACCATGAGAAGTTCTCGAGGATAAAGGCACTCAGCGAAGAGTGTAGAGGGGAGCTCGAAACCCTGAATTCACTTCTTGAAGAAAAACACGATAAAATAGATGTAAAGAGGCTGAAGGAGGGGATAGAAAAGCTGATAGAGGTGCAGGGAGAGATAAAGAGAGAGCTTAGCTTTTTGAAGGACATTTAAAGGAGGGTCATAGGGTATGGACAAGTACGAGAAGATCCTGCAGGAGCTGATCAAGAGCTCAGGTCTGGAAGGAGCTGTTCTCGTGAGTGCGGACGGGCTCCCAATATCGGCCGTCCTCAAACCTGGCATAGAGGAGGACAGGGTCGCCGCGATGAGCGCCGCTATCCTCTCCCTCGGGGAGAAGGTTACCGAGGAGCTTCAGAAGGGAAACCTAGAGCAGATCACGATAAAGGGAGAGGAAGGGTACATAATCCTCACGGGTATAGGGCAGGATGCAGTCCTTACCGTGCTGGCTAGCAACGCTGCCAAGTTGGGCCTACTCCTTATGGAGATAAAGAAGGCCCAGGGACAACTCAAGGAGGCTATAGGTTAATAGATGGCTCTGACGGGGGATCTGACTACTTTCAACTTCGCGGACATCCTCCAGGTCCTGGCCAAGGACAAGAAGAGCGGTGTCCTCCTCGTAGAGTGGAAGGACATGATAGTAGCCTACTACGTCAAGGATGGAGAGATCGTATTTGCAAGACCTGTGGATAAGGTCTTCCGGGTTTACACCGACAGGAACTTCGATCAGCTGATAAAGAAGCTCAGGATAAGGAAGGAGGACATACACAAGACCATAGAAAGGTTCTTCATTCCTAGACTAGATCAGAAGGAAGGCATATTCTCCTTCACCCCCGGCTTTATAAAGTACGACAGCGACATACCCGTCTATTATCCGGTCGAAGAGCTGGTAATGAGAGCTTCCCGGAATCTTACCGAGGAGGAAGTTGAGAGGAAGATATCCGACGAGATGCTCGTTTTCGAAAAATCCCCCGACGCGGACTCGAAGCTCGCTAAGGTCAAGCTTACAGAGGAGGAGAAGAAGGTCCTATCCCTGGTGAACGGCAGCAGAACGGTCGCCGACATAAGGAAGGAATCCGGCCTCGACAGGCTGACGGTGGACAGGGCCCTGTACGGCTTTCTTGCGGCCGGGATAATAAGGAGAAAGAGGAAGGAGAGAGTTCAAAAGCCCTCAATAACCCTCGATCTCCTGGCTAAGATAATCGATAAGATAAAGCAGTTGTAGGTGGGGGCATGAAGGAGCTTAGGAAGATCAAGATCGTTGTGGCCGGGCCTTTCGCGGCGGGAAAGACCCAGTTCATAAACACCGTAAGCGATATAAAGACGGTGGCCACCGAGAAGAAGACCTCTGCCACCAACGAGAGGAGCGTTAAGGACTACACCACGGTGGCTATGGACTTCGGAAAGATAAAGATAGACGATGAGCACGAGCTCTACCTGTTCGGCACGCCCGGGCAGTCAAGGTTCGACTTCATGTGGGAGATACTGGGAGAGGGTGCCCTCGGGATAATAGTCCTAGTGGACAGCACGGATCCGAAGACCTTTCACGAGGCCAGGAGGATAATAAACTTCTTCCAGTCGAGGTTCCCTGTTCCCATAGTGGTGGGAGCCAACAAGCAGGATCTGCCTAACGCTTGGTCCCCGGACGATGTAAAGTTTGCCCTCGACATATCGGACGATGAGGGGATACCGGTAATACCCCTTTCGGCGAAGAACAAGGAGGACGTTAAGAAGGTCTTACTAACCCTTCTGGACATTATCAGATACAGTCTGGAGAGCTCTTGAGCTATAATTAATCTCTATGTTCACTCCCCAGGAGAAGAAAACCCTAGCCGGAATAACCTTTGCCGTGGTGGCCCGTATGCTCGGGCTGTTCCTGCTCCTTCCGGTGCTGGCACCCTATGTGAAGAGCCTTGAGGGTAGTTCTCCGGTTCTCACCGGTATAGCCGTTGGTGTGTACGGACTCACCCAGGCCCTTCTCCAGATACCCTTTGGCTACCTCTCCGACAGGTACGGAAGAAAGCCGGTGATAACCTTCGGCTTTCTTGCATACATATTAGGGAGCGTTCTAGGAGGACTGGCCGGGAACATCTGGAGCATGATAGCCGCGAGGTTCATCCAGGGTGCGGGAGCCATATCCTCGGCGGCCGTTTCCCTCGCCGCAGATCTCATAAGGGAGGAGGTCAGGACGAGGGCCTTCGCCCACATAGGGGCATCGGTTGGGATGGTTTTCGCCTTTAGCATAACCGTGGCTCCAATAATAGCGGGTAAGTTCGGTGTTCCCTTCATATTCTACCTGACCGCTGTTCTCTCCACCGCCGCCATGCTCTACATACTCCTCTTCATACCTGAACCCTCCAGACATCAGAAGGAGATAGAGCCTTCCCTGGGAAGGATAGGACAGATACTGCGGGACAGGAACCAGGTGATGCTCGACCTCTCGGTGGGCGTGCTCCATGCCCTCCTGGTCTCTATATTCACCGTAATTCCTATAGAGCTGATAGAGAGGTATCGCTTCCCAAAGCCTGAACACTGGAAGCTCTACCTTCCCATAATCCTCTTTTCCATAGCCGTTATGGTTCCCTCCACGATCCTGGCTGAGAAGAAGGGGAGGATAAGGGAGGTGTTCCTCGCGGGGGTTATCCTGATAGCCCTCGGCTTCCTCTCCCATATAATTGTTGGGAACTTCCTGGGAGTAGTTCTGCTCCTCACACTGTACTTCGTTGGATTTCACCTCCTCGAGCCGATCATGCCCTCTCTCCTTACCAAGCTCTCCCACAGGGATACAAGGGGTATGTCGGTTGGGGTTTACAACACAAGTCAGTTCGTTGGGGCCTTCGTCGGAGGCGCGATGGGAGGCCTGTTCCTCAAGTTCGGAACAACCTATATGCTGGTAACTAACCTGTTCCTTTCCGTTGTCTGGCTCCTTTTGGTTTACGGCTGGCTATCGGGAATGAAGGTCGAGAGCGGCTGATAGCTTCCTCTGACAAGAGCTGCAGAAGAACCTAGTCTTTCTGTCCACATCGGAAAGGGAATTGGAGAAGCTCATCACGCACTTTGGATCCTGGCAGTGGGTCAGTCCGAACGTATGCCCGAGCTCGTGGTTCACCTCCTTAAAGGTCCTCTCGAAGAAGAGCCTTTCATCTTCGCTGTGCAGCCTGAACACACTGACCACCGCGTTCCTCCCTCCCAGCTGCGCCTCTCCGAAGACAAAGTTAAGACCCTCCTCATAGAGATCGAAGCTGACCACGGTGAGGAGCTTCACCAGATTCGGAAAGCTCACACCCTCAAGGTATCTCAGAAGAGTTCCAGCGTGATACTGGTTCCTCTTAGGATTGAAACCGAGCCTTGGCGGGTAGGGGACCGAGGACACCCTGACCCCGAGGCCGAAGATCTCCTTAACGTCCCTGGCCGTCCCCAGAAGCAACCTTCCCTCCACGTCCCCGAAGGAGGTTATGTAGATGTACCCCATAGGTAGATTTTACTTTCTGAGATAGTGGAGAACCAGCAGCGCTATGGCAAGCGTTATGGAAGCATCGGCAACATTGAAGGCCGGCCAGTAGAGATCTCCGAGATGCAGGTGTATAAAGTCCCTAACCTTCCCCAAAAAGAGCCTGTCGTAGAGATTTCCGAGGGCCCCTCCGGCTATAAGACCCATTGCGAGAACGACCTTTACATCACCGTTTCGCTGGGAGTATATG
>WFPN01000136.1 GCA_015487535.1 Aquificaceae bacterium | reverse complement strand
GATAGTGAAGGAGGACCCGGAGGCGATAGTGGTCGAGGAGATAGACCCGGCTCTCGGTCTCATGCCGAACCAGGCGAGGAGGATGGCCTTCAGGATCGGCCTTCCCGTTAAGGAGTTTACCCAGATAGCCATTAGTCTCTACAGGATATACTCGGACCTTGACGCCTCCCTCGTCGAGATAAACCCTCTCGTCCTTGACAAGGAGGGGAGACTAATAGCCTTGGACGCCAAACTCGACATAGACGACAACGCCCTCTTCAGGCACGAGGATCTTGCCAAGCTCGAAGACGAGACTCAAATATCACCCCTCGAGGTTGAGGCGAAAAAGTACGGCCTCAACTACATAAAGCTCTCCGGGAACATAGGCTGTATGGTGAACGGGGCAGGTCTTGCGATGGCTACGATGGACATAATAAAGCTCGCTGGAGGTGATCCCGCCAACTTTCTGGACGTCGGAGGCGGAGCGAGTGCGGAGCAGATAGCGAACGCCTTCAGGATCCTTATGGCAGACGAGGACGTGAAAGCGGTCTTCATAAACATTTTTGGTGGTATCTTAAGGTGTGACAGATTAGCTCAGGGCCTCGTCCAGGCGGGGAAGATGGTTGAACTAAAGGTTCCCGTTGTCGTCAGGATGGAGGGGACGAACGTGGAGGAGGGGAGGAGGATACTCGCCGAGTCCGGCATGAACTTCATAAACGCTGAGGACATGTGGGACGGTGCGAGGAAGGCTGTGGATCTCGCGAAGGGAGGCTGAGGATGGCTATACTCGTAGACAAGAACACCAAGGTGGTGGTTCAGGGCATAACGGGCAAGGAAGGGTCCTTCCACGCTGTCCAGTGCAAGAACTACGGGACTAAGGTGGTCGCCGGGGTCACACCCGGAAAGGGTGGGCAGTCGGTAGACGGGATCCCCGTCTTCAACACGGTGGAGGAGGCGGTAAAAGAAACAGGTGCCAACTGCTCTTTGATATTTGTCCCGGCACCCTTCGCAGCGGACGCCATAGTGGAGGCCATGGATGCGGGTATAGAGGTTATAGTCTGCATAACGGAGGGGATACCGGTCAGAGACATGATGATGGTAAAGGACTACATGAGGAAAAACTACCCAAGCGTCAAGCTGATCGGTCCCAACTGCCCCGGCGTGATAACCCCCGGAGAGGCAAAGGTGGGCATAATGCCGGGACACGTCTTCAAGAGGGGAAAGGTGGGCATAGTCTCGAGGAGCGGGACCCTAACATATGAAGCTGCCTACCAGCTCACGAGGCTCGGGATAGGGCAGACGACCGCTGTGGGCATAGGTGGAGACCCTGTCCATGGGCTCACCCACAAGGATGTTATAGCCATGTTCAACGAGGACCCGGAGACCGAGGCTATCCTCATGATAGGGGAGATAGGTGGGACAGCTGAAGAGGAGGCTGCCGAGTTCATAAAGGAAAAGGTTAGAAAGCCAGTATTCGCCTACATAGCGGGTATAACGGCACCTCCGGGGAGGAGGATGGGCCACGCGGGAGCTATAATCATGGGTGGAAAGGGAACGGCCCAGGCCAAGATGGAAGCCCTTAAAGAGGCGGGAGCCCACGTAATAGAGAACCCCGCAAGGATAGGAGAGACTGTGGTGGAGATCCTCGGAAAAATCTGATTAAGATTATCTTGATATATTGAATATCTTTTGTATTTTTTAATAGTCATCAAACCCATCGAGGAGGTAGGAGTATGGGTCTGAAGGTGAGGGTTGACCAGGACACCTGCACAGCCTGCGAGCTCTGCTACGACAGGATACCCGAAGTGTTCAAAGATATTGGAGACGGCATAGCGGACGTTGTCCGCGTTGACATAGAGGACGGGGACGAGAGATGGATGAACGTCCCCGAGGACCTCTCCGACGACGTTCAGGAGGTCGCTGACGAGTGTCCCAGCGGCTCCATAATCGTCGAGGAGGAATAGTATGCCTAACAAGAAGGTTCGTATAGAGTACGACACCTGCACAGCCTGCGAGCTCTGCTACGACAGGATACCTGAGGTATTCAAGGACAGGGGAGACGGGATAGCGGACGTTGTCCGCTACGATATAGAGGAGGACGAGGAGACGAAGTGGATGTTCGTCCCGGAGGACCTGGAGGAGGAAGTGGAGGAAGTCGCCGACGAGTGCCCCAGCGGTTCGATAATAGTTGAGGACGCCGACTAAGGTAACCTTCCTCGGAACGGCAGGCGGCAGGGTAACGACCTTCCGCCTTGTAAGGAGATCGGGCGGGTTCCTTGTAGAGCTCGGAGATAAAAAGGTTCATGTGGATCCAGGCCCCGGGGCCTTCGTCTATCTGAAGGAAAAAGGTATAGACTACAGGGATATAGATCTGATCGTCCTCTCCCACATACACCTAGACCATACCGCAGATGTGAACACCCTTATCGAAGCCTGCACCGACGGAGGAAAGAGGAGAGGGCTCTCCCTTGTAGCTCCCAGATCCGCGATCGAAGGCAGAGACAGGATAGTCCTCCCATACCTCACCAGCAGACTCGATAGGGTGGAGATCCTTGAAGAAGGCAGATCGATTTACACGGACGGCATCAGGATAAGGGCCATCATGAGACACACCCATCACGGGGCCGAAACCTACGGGTTGGAGATAGGCGAGGGGATAGTTTACCTCTCCTGCGCCAGGTACGACAAGAGGATGCTCGAGACATACCCAAAGAACCCGAGGCTGATGATAATCAACACCACCTTCTACAAGAGAAGACCGGGAATAGACCATCTCTCCGTGGAGGAGGTTAAGGAGCTTATAGCTGAGTGCAGGCCCGATCTAACGGTTATCACCCACTTCAGCATGGAGATGCATCAGAGGGATCCGAACCTTGTAGCCAAGGAGCTTAATGAGGAACTAGGTCTGAGCGTTGTGGCAGCCTACGACGGTATGGAGATAGAGCTAAAATAAGTACATGAAGGAAACCTCGCTAAGAGCCGGAGAGCTCCAGTTTGCTTACACTAAGAGGTACTTCGAGGAGTTCATCTCCTCAAGACCCAAGTTCAAAAAGAAGATGGAAGATGTGGAGACCCCCTCTCTCCTCATAGACCTGGAGGGTATAAAGAGTAGGTACGTTCAGATAAGGTACCACATGCCCGAAGTAAACGTATATTACGCTGTCAAGGCCAACGACCACATAGACGTTTTAAAGGCTCTTGCAGAGGTCGGCTCCGGGTTCGAGATCGCATCCATACAGGAGCTTGAGAAGATCCTTTCTCTCGGCGTTCCTCCAGAGCGGGTAATATCGAGCAATCCCGTCAAGCCGGCCGAGTTCGTCAGGTTCGCCTACCAAAGAGGTGTAAACAGGTTCGCGGTGGACAGCTACCCCGAGGTGGATAAGATCGCCGAAGTTGCCCCGAGGGCGAGGGTCTATGTAAGGCTAGTCGTTCCCAACGAGGGAAGTGAGTGGCCCCTTTCGAGGAAGTTCGGCGTGGATGAAGAGACCGCACTCTCTCTGCTGGAGTATGCGAAGGAGAAGGGGCTCGTTCCCGTGGGGATAACCTTCCACGTCGGGTCTCAGTGCAACAATCTCAGGAACTGGTTCATAGCTATCAGGAACGCCTCGAGGCTCTGGGAAAGGGCGAGGAGCAGGGGTCTCAGGCTCCAGGTTCTCAACATGGGAGGTGGGATACCCGTCAGGTACATGCAGGAGTCCCTGAAGGTAGAAGACATAGCCTACTATGTGAAGGGGCTCCTCAGAAAATACTTTTCCACGCCCCCCTACGAGCTTCAGATGGAGCCGGGAAGAGGCATAGTGGGGGATCAGGGTATTCTGGTGGCAAGGGTCATAGGGAAGGCAAAGAGGGGGGATGAGAACTGGCTTTACGTGGATACGGGCGTCTTCAACGGCCTTGCGGAAGCCCTGGGCGGGATAAGGTACCCGATTTACATCGAGCGGAAGGGGGATCTCAAGGAGTGGGTGGTCGGAGGGGTGTCCTGCGATAGCATGGACGTGATAGCTAAGAAGGTCTATCTGCCCGAACCGGAGGTGGGAGACAGGATCTTCTTTCTCTCGGCCGGTGCCTACACTACCGTTTACGCCTCGGAGTTCAACGGCTTCCCTAAACCCAAGGTCATAGCTCTTTGATTGAGAACCTTATCTTTTCCCCTCTCTCGTCGAGCTTCAGTTCTATAACGCCGGATATGAGCTTTATGACATCCTTAGACTCCTCTCTTAAGAAGACCTCAAAACTCCTCTTAAGAGCCTCGACACTTGATGCCGTGACGCTGAGTATGGTCAGTATGGGTATGTCGAAGAGCTTTCTAACCGACTGGAACGCATCCTTTATAACGATGTCGCTTATGTAGATTATCTCCGGGTGGAAAAAGAGAGCCTCCTCTATACCCTCGTCGAAGCTGTCCACATCCACACCCACCTCCCTCTGAACCACTATCGAGTTGCTGTGCTTTATCAGGTAGGTTATAGGCCTCTCGAGGACGTATATGAGACCCGACTCCCTGTCACATATCTCCTTAAGTAGTGAGTAAGAGAAGAGGTTGTGTATCACGTATGACTTTCCTATTATCGCGAGTATCCCGTTCGTATTCCTGAGAACGCTGAATAGGTCTTCGAGATCCTCCCTGTTCGAGACGAGCTCGTTCAGGGGCGGTATATTGTAAGGGACCTTTACTATGCTGACCACGTAGCTCCCCCTCTGGGTAAGGTAGGTTACCCTTATCCTGCCTACCTCGGGGAGGCCGAAGGAGAAGAAGCCCTCCCTTCCAAGAGGCCCAAGGGATGTGGGCGTATGGGATCTGAGCGAAACCAGTGTATCCCTTATATCTTCCGGCGAGAGTATCACGTCCATTATCTTGTTTATAGTTCTGTCCCTCCTTTCAACTGGTGAGGCCTTTGGGGCTAAGATAACCTCCGTAAACTCCCTTCTTTCGGCGAGGTAGTTCAGTATCTCAGGGGCTATGTTCATCCCGAACCTCCCCAAGTATTCTACTGCCGATGATAGCAGTCATACTTAAGAATTCAATTTACTATATTCTTTACTTAGAAGCCTTTCCAC
>WFPN01000135.1 GCA_015487535.1 Aquificaceae bacterium | reverse complement strand
TATGGCCCTCTTCATGCTGATATAATTTTAATCCCCATGAAGATAAGGGATTTTCTAAAGGAGAACAAGCTCTCTATAGGGGACAACATGCTCCTTCTTCTGGAGAAGCTGGGCATAGACGACAAAGAGCTAATTAAGAAGCTCGAGTCCGAGCTGGGCGAGAGCGCCAAGATGTCTAAGTCGAAGGGGAACGTGGTCGATCCAGAGGAGGCTATAGAGAAATACGGCGCGGATACTGTCAGGCTTTACATACTCTTTGCGGCACCCCCAGAGCAGGACTTCGAGTGGACCGAGGAGGGAATCCAGGGGGCATACAGGTTTCTCAATAGGCTCTGGAACTTCGTAACTGAGAGGGAAAAGGAGCTGAGGGAAACGAAGTACACGGAGGATCAGCTCAGGGCAGCTCAGGGAAGATCCAGGGAGCTTCGCAGACTCGTCCATCAGACGATACAGGACTACCAGACCGATATGGAAAAGAGGTTCCAGCTCAACACGGCCATAGCAAAGCTCATGAAGCTACTTAACGAGCTCGGCTCCTTCGAGGTCCGGAGCGATGAGGATAGGAAGGTTCTAAAGGAGGCGGTAGAGGTCCTTCTTCTCCTTCTATCTCCGATGGCCCCCCACATCTGTGAAGAGCTCTGGCACAGGATAGGAAAGGAGACCCTCATCGTAAGGGAGAGCTTGCCGAAGGTGGATAAGGAGGCCCTCAGGGTGGAGGAGCTCGAGATACCAGTTCAGATAAACGGGAAGCTCAGGGCCAGGGTAAGGATACCGTACGGCGCCGACGAGGAGACGGTGAAGGGCATAGTCCTCCAGGATGAGAAGGTTAAGGGTTACCTCAACGGTAAGGAGGTCAAAAAGTTCATATACGTTAAAAACAAGCTCGTTAATATAGTCGTGGGATAAAGGAGGTTCAGAATGGAACAGGAAGTTACCCTATGGGCTTGGATAGTGTGGCTGCTTAAGGTCCTCATTCTCGCCTTCCTGATAGGAATACCCTTCCTGGTCATAGTTGTTCTGATCTCTCAGGGGGTCTATAACAGGTTCCTGAAAAAGGTGGAAAAGAGCCTGGAGGAAAAGTACCAGAAGAAGAAGGGTTTTACCCTGATAGAGGTCCTCGTTGTCCTGATAATACTTGGACTGATAGCGGCGATAATAGTTCCCAGGATAACGGGAAGGGTCGATGAGGCCAAGGTAGAGACTACGAAGATACAGCTGAGGGCTATCAAGGACGCCCTCGAGCAGTACAAGCTCGACAACGGGATGTACCCGACAACTGAGCAGGGCTTGAAGGCTCTCGTGGAGAAACCCACCACGCCCCCGGAACCGCCCAGGTGGAGGCAGTACCTGGAGAAAGTTCCCAAGGACGGCTGGGGAAGGGAGTTCATATACATATCACCGGGAGTGAACCGGCCCTACGAACTCAGGTCTCGTGGTCCGGACGGGGAGGAGGGAACGGAGGACGACATCGATGTCTGGAACCTCTGAGAGGGGGTTCACCCTAATAGAGGTAGTGGTGGCCCTGATAATAATCTCGGTCGCCTTCACTGCACTCCTGGACTTCCTCTCGAACGCCACCAGGAAGCTCTCGCACAGTGAGAACACCTTCGATAACCTACTGGTTCTCGACAGGAAGCTGAAGCTCGGAGATCACGAAGGTTTAAAGATAGAGAGCAGAAGTCTCCCGGACTTTCCCAGGATAAAAGAGGTCACGTACTCCTACGATGGTATCTACTTCATAAGGTATGAGATCAGGTAAGGCCTTCACCCTTATAGAGGTCCTCGTCGTACTCACCCTCGTGGGGATGACCTTCTCCGTTCTGCTTCTGATCCTGTCTAGGGGTACAGACTCGAGCCTGAACGTAACTCGTGGTTCCGAGAATCTGAAGATGGAGGTAAGACTCTTCTGGGACATCCAGAGGAAGGTGCTCGGAGCAAAAAGGATAAGGGTAGAGGGGAATAACCTCTATCTGATAACCTCAGCCGGGGATTTCTACCCGGGTGTGGTGAAGTGCGCTTACATATATAGAGACGGAGAGCTCTACTACTACGAGTTCCCCTATCCTTACGGGGCTATAAATGAGGTCGAGGAGGACAAGCTTTACAGGCTGGGCAAGGTCGAAGAGTTTGAGGTTGTGGCAATTGAAAGGAACAGGGAGGAGAGAGCCTACGAAGGCCTCCCAAGATTGGTAAAGGTAAGGTTAAACGGCAGAGAGTTCGTTTTTGAGACTATAAGATAGAAATCTCCTTCAGGACCTGGTAAACCTTCACTATGGGAAGGCCCATAACCGTGTAGAAGTTCCCCTCAATTTTTTCAACTACAGTGGAACCAAAGCCTTGCACTCCGTAGGCTCCCGCCTTGTCCATAGGCTCTCCCGTTCCGACGTAGTGCTTTATCTCCTCAGTAGTAAGCCTTCTGAACTTAACTCTCGCCACGTCGTGAACGGTCTTCCTGACTCCCGGGCCCACGAAGGAGACAGCGGTCACAACCCGGTGCCATCTCCCCGACAGGTATTCCAGGATCCTCACAGCCTCCTCCTCGTCCTTAGGTTTGCCTATGATCTTTCCATCTATGAACACGAGGGTGTCAGCCCCTATCACGAGAGCGTCCTTGTTATTCCTCCATACGTCCAGGGCCTTTTCACGGGATAGCTTCCTCGCCGTAGTTATAGGATCGCCGTACGTACGCTCCTCCACTTTGGAAGGGATAACCTCGAAGCTTAGCCCCAAGAGGGAGAGTATCTCCCTTCTCCTCGGAGAAGCCGAAGCCAGAATCAACCTTCCCACGGCTTGAACCTTGTGTAAAAGGCGTCTAAATTATACACTTACCAAACTCAGGAGGAAGGTAATGAGTGTAAGCTTTGATATACAGGAAAAGGAGCTCACCGCGGAGGAGATAAAGGAGCTCCAGAAGGAGGTCAGGAGGCTCGCGGAGGAAAAGAACGCCGTTATACTCGCCCACTACTACCAGAG
>WFPN01000134.1 GCA_015487535.1 Aquificaceae bacterium | reverse complement strand
ACTATGACCGGCGCTCTGTGGGCGGAGATAACCTTTCTGGAGTGAGGATCGTAGAGCTTTTTGACACCCTCAATCTTTGAGCCAGTTTTTCTCAGGAGTGTGGTATCTGCTATGAGGAAGGCTCTGCGAGAGGAGCTGAGTAAGGTGTAAGGGGAATGTGAGAAAATATTTAGCAGAGCGTTGTATTTAGCTTCGTTCATTTCTCTCACCTCCCTGGGGTATTCCTCGGGGAGGTTCTTTTTTACAGACTTGAGCGGTCTCTTGTAAAGGATTGCAAAACTTTAGTATGGAGCGACAAAGATGCAGATTTAGCTCAAAAATAGTTTATAAATTTGCAGGATGTTTTCAGGGAATCAGAGCTTTAAAAATCAACTGCTTTCCTCAAAGATCCAACCAAAGTCCATTTATCAGTATTTTACGAGCTTCTGTCCGAAGTCCTCTCCGTAGAAGTAGCGCACTATGGCCCTGTATATGGACCACGCTATCTTTCTCTGGAACTCGGGATTTTTCAGCTTCCTGGCTTCGGAAGGGTTTGTTATGAAACCCGTTTCTACCAGAACGGAAGGTATTCCTGGTGTTTTAAGGACAGCAAAGCCCGCTCTCTTTATGCCCTTAAAGTAAACACCTCTGCCCAAGACGCTCTTGAGCTCACGGGAGAGTATCCTCGCAAAGTAAACGCTCTCTTTGAGGGTAACGTCTATGGCAAGGTCCGCCAGGACCCTCTTGACCACCCTCGATCTTATGTCAGCGGCCTCACCCAGCACCAGTCTCGCGTACCTTCTATTTACCAGTATCTGTCTCTTCTTTTCGATAGCCCTTTCGTAAGAGAGGGCAAAGACCTGTGTACCCTTAGCCCTAGGATTCCGCCTGGGTGCGGCGTCCGAGTGTATGCTTATGAAGAGGTCCGCCCTGTTCCTCAGGGCTATCTCTGCCCTCTTGAAGAGGCCCACGAAGTAGTCTCCCTTCCTCGTGAGTATAACCTTGAACCTGCCGTCCCTTTTAAGATACTCTGCCACCTTGAGGGCTATTGCCAGATTCACATCCTTCTCCCTTATCCCTCCGTACCCTATAGCCCCGGGATCCCTACCCCCGTGGCCCGCGTCTATCACTATAACCCTCTCCTCGTATACCATGGGCTGGGACTTGGCTTTTTCTATAATCCTCAATACAGGATCCTTCTTGACCTCCTCTTTCTTCCTGTGGTCGTCTATTATTACCACCTTCGGGCTTTTCCGCTCTGGGGGTGTCCCGTTTATTATTCTCACGAGCTCTGAGTATAGCTCGTTCGTCTCCCTGTATATGTCCAGAACTATCCTGTCGGGTTCCCTCAGCTTGAAATATTTAAGGGAAAAGTTCCTCGGATATAGGAGGACTATCCTCACTCCCCAGGGATGCCTCCCCACCCTGTATTTCATGTCCGCAGGGAGCCTGAGCCTGGATACGCTACTCTCACCGTAGATGTCTATAACTATTCTTCTCGGGTTTTCCAGGGTGAAAACTCTGAAGTCTTTGCTCTTGGTGAGATGGAAGACTATCCTTATCTTTCCTTCGTAGACACCGTATCTGCTACCCTTTACCTTCCCGAAGACGGGGATTAAAAAAAGGAGAAGCAGACTAAAACTGATCAAACTCTTCGGGAACACGGACCTCCTCCTCAGCCTCTTCCTTCTTGGTGGCCCAGGGAGCCAAGGGGAAGGTGATCATAAGAGGGTTAGGGATGTCGGGCTGGTAGAGGATCATGCTACCCTTCTTGAGCATTATCGCCCTCTGCTTGAAGTTGCCCGTAAGGAACTCGTACTCCTTACTCAGGACCTCGGAGCTGTCGAGCCTTCCGGTAACCTTGATCGCCGCGTTCGCCACTATCCTCTTCTCCACCTCACTCGCCGTCTGCTGGGCCCCTATCAGTATCACCCCCAAGCTCCTGCCCCTCTCAGCTATGTCGAGCAGTATGTCCTTTATCGGGCTCCACCTGTCCTTGGGAGCGTATTTATTTAGTTCGTCGAGAACCACGAAGATTTTAGGGTATGGGTTCCCGCTCTCCTCCTTCTCTTTGAAGATTCTTTTAAGTATAGATCCCACAACGAACATCTTGGCTATCCCGTGGAGGTCCGAGATGTCTATG
>WFPN01000133.1 GCA_015487535.1 Aquificaceae bacterium | reverse complement strand
CCTGGAAGGCCACCGAAGCTATCAGGAGTGCCACCCACCCCCACAGCATCAGTGCCATATGGAGCTCCAGCAGGTAGCCGTAGCTTGCAGGAAGAAAGCCCCCTGAGGTGAGCAGGAGCAGAACACCCACAAAGAACGCCGCCAGGAAGAAGGCAAGGGAGAACTTCATACCCCTAGAAGTAGGGGTATAGCTCTTAAGAAGGAAGAGCTTGAGCAGCATGAGGGGAACTATGAACAGCAGGGCTGCGGATATGAGCAAGAGGCCCACGTAGATCACAGGATGATTGTAGAGCAGGAATCCCAAGACGAAGAGCACCGCCCCCAGACCGAAAGATACATGGGTGAAGGTCGCCTTGGGCAGGGGGTCCTCTATAACCGCCCCGGCCACGACGGGCAGCATCTGGAACAGAGCACCGAGCATGGTCATAGCCATGAAACCTAAGGTGTAGGTGTGAACGATGGCGGGAAGGCTGAAACTATCCGATAGGATCATGTAGGTGGCTAGGAAGGTCCCCAAGAAGCCGAAGAAGGCGGCCGTGAGGAAGAACCTGGCCACTATGCTGAAGGGTGGCAGGTAAAGGAGGTTTATGCCGGTCATACCTCTCCCAACTGGGACATCCTCTCGACCACCTCTTCAGAGGGAAGGTTCTGGTCGGACATCGGGTAGAGGATCTGCTCCTCCTTCATGTTGTGCTGCTGGATAAGGATCATCAGAGACTCACCGACAGAGAGGAACTCCTCCTTGTTCTTGTTCTCGAGCGCCTTCTCCAGCCTGTCCAGGAGCTCCCTCGCCTGGGCGTGCTCGTGCCTCATCACCTGCGTCGGTCCCATCACCATGCCCGTTCTCTCCTCGAACTCGGGGAAGAGGACCTCCTCCTCCTTCTGGAAGTGCAGGAGGGTTTTGTCCTTGAATTCCTTGAACAGCTCCTTTGCCCTATCCCAGTTTTCCCCCGCCACGGCCTGCTCGGCCTCTGCGTAAAGCTGATCGCACTTCCTGTGTTCCTCAGTTAGGTACTGAGCTATACCCATGCTAAACCTCCTTTACTCTCCTATTACAAAAAAGCCCCTTTCCTCCTGATAGCTGAGGGCGAGGCTCGTTGTGGGTTCGAGCTTCCTCCTGAGCTCTATAGATCTCACCTTTTCCGGATGTGCCGTCTCCCTGAGGGTCAGCTTGAAGGTGTGTTCCCCCGGCGTGAGCAGGAACTCTTCGTAAACGTATATGGAGGAGTCCTTCCTCAGCCCCCTCGGGTTATAGACCTTCTTAAGGACCTTCTTCCCGTCCACGTAGAAGCTGAGCTCTACAGGTGATCTCTCGATAGCCACGTTCTGCATGGCCTGCATATGCTTGAGCTTGCTGTAAGAACTCTTAGCCTTTCTGACCGGGGAGGATCTGTACTTGAAGGTTATAACGGCTATGGACTTGTCGGTGGGATAGAAATCTATCCTGTGGGTGGTGAGAGGATAGAAGGTCAGGAACGGTACAAACAGCACGATCGGGGCCAGGATCGGGTTCAGCTTCCCCTTCGAGACTATGCCAACGTCCTTGGGGAATTCTTCGGCACTCCTAAGGTATGAAAGAAACTTCTCTACCTCTCTATCCACGCTCACCACCGAGGGTGCTTCGACGATCCGTATCCTTCCCCCTTCGAGACTCCTCAGGAGCTTGGGCCTCCTCTTTCTCAGGAACCTCTCCTCCGTCCACTCCACACCTTCCCTGAAGTAGCAGTCCGGCCCGTCGCAGGAAACGAGCATGACTCCCCTGGTGTGTTTCAGCATCTCCTTCATCCACACCGTATTCACAGCTCCAACGCACGGGAGCGTATATACCTTTATCCCTGGACCCTCTTCAACCTCAGAGCTGAAGGGACATCTGAACACGACGAGCTCGGGGCTCTCGCTGGCTATCTCCCCGATCATGGAGGTGTAGGGGACCGTGTCTATAACGTTGGCGTTGTAGTTACACGAGGCTATACATATGCCGCATCCTGCACACTTATCCTCTATAACGAAAGCCTTCTCCTCTTTGGGAGACACCCTCCTCATGTAGATGGCCTCGTACGGACAGTCCTCGAAGCACTGCTTGCATCCCTCGCACTTCTCCTCTATAACTCTCGCAGGTGGGTTCCTCCTTCCCTTTATCAGCCAGGGAAACAGGGTGAGGAGCCCAAAGAAGCCCAAGAAGGCGGCCCAGTTCAGGGAAAGCGGAAGGACCTTGAATAGGGGAAAGCCCGTGAGGTAGAACCAGTCGAGGCTCATGCCGAAGGGTATCTTTCCCAGATCTGCGGGTGGATCGCTCTTTGCGGGAAAGATGAGAGCCACCGCGACGGTGTAGATAGTCAGAAGGATCATCAGATACTTGGGAGGGAAGAGACGGGGCCTCGATATCCTCATCACGTGAACCCACAGGGTAAAGACGAGCAGTATCGTTACGGCTATGTGCCCGAAAAGGAGGATCCTGAAGAGACCGCCCAGGTTTTTCACATCCGTTCCGAGGAAGGCGCTCATGAGTGCGTGGCCGAATATGGGGACAACGCTGAAGAACTTGGCGGTCAGCAGGCCCGTGAGTTGGGCCCTCTCGTCCCACACCAGAAGGTAGCCCGAGAGACCGATGACTATGAATATCAGCAGGGTTCCAACACCAGAGACCCAGGCGACCCATCTGAACATCCTGAACCTGTCTGTGAGGATCATGTGGAGCATGTGCAGGACCGCAAAGAGTATGAGCCCGTCCGAGGAGTACCTGTGTACGCCCCTCATCAGGCTCCCGAGAAACGACGAGGAGATCGCCTCAACGGACTGGTAAGCACCCTTCGGATCCACATCGTAAAAGAAGAAGAGGTATATACCAGAGATAACATCTATAACGAGCAGGAATACGGTTATGGCTCCCAGATAGTAGATCGGGTTCAGCCTGGAGGAGTATATGCCGCTCAGGGCGTACGAAATCCTCTGCATGAACCTGTAAGTGGGGCTAACGCTCACGAGTTCCATCTTCACCCTCCTGAGTAATTACACACTTACATAGGCCCTCTCCTTTAATATTAGGATAATATGATTTTCTAATCATAAAAATGTTTTATGGGAGACATAAGCAGAAATTATAGAAAATTGAGTAAGAGGTCGTAAACTAATTTATAGCGTAAGTGAATAAACATTTACGGAGGTGCTGGGATGAGTGAGGAGAGGAAAACCCCGGGGCTCCAGCTTTTCTTCGATGATTTTATGCTGCTCCTGTTCTTGGGAGTGGCGGTGTACGCGGTCTCTTACCTTATCTGGGGGCTGATAGAGATAGCGTGGCTCCCGCCGATACCTGATGAGATCAAGCAGGCCCTCTTAGGGAGGTAGTGTCATGGCTATTCTTCCTCCATCGGAAGGTTGGTTTCAGCAGAAGGTTGCGAAGGACGAGAAGATATGGATGGGTCTAGCCTTCGTGGTGTCCGTGTTCCTCTTCTTCTGGATGATCATATGGCACGTTTACGCTAAGCAAAACCCCTCCTTCACCACCTACAGGACGACGCCCGAAGAGTTCTACGCTCTGACAGAGGCCTTCATAAACAAGTACAAGGTAGGAGAGGAGAACGGGGTACCCGTTGTAAAACCGCCTCCGGGAAGCGACGTCTTCCTGCTGGCCCGCCAGTTTAGATGGGAACCTGTCGTGATCCTGAAGAAGGGTGAAGAGTACAGGTTCCACATATCTTCCCTCGACGTACTGCACGGCTTCTCGCTCCAGCCGGTGAACATGAACTTCATGGTGTATCCCAAGTACGATTACGTTCTTACCTTCAGACCCACCTCCGCCGGCGAGTACGCGATAGTCTGCAACGAGTTCTGCGGTATCGGGCACCACATGATGATAGGCAAGATAATCGTTGAAGAGTAGGGAGGTAAAAGCTATGGCTGTAGCTATCGAAGGTGGTGAGAAGTGGTTCAGGACCTGTGATGTTACAGGTTTCAGAGTCGATGTGAGGGCCGAGAAGATAGCAAAGCTCAACGCCGTAATGGCGGTCGTATCCTTTCTGATAGCCGTTATAGCGGCCCTCCTCCTGGTTCTGACGCGCTGGCAACTCTTCCACGTCCTGCCCGTGGACTGGTACTACAGGGTCCTCACCCTCCACGGACTCGACGCGCTCGTCTTCTGGATAATCTTCTTCGAGCTAGCGGCCCTTGTTTTCGGATCGACCGCGTTCCTCAACACGAGGATGTCCTCACCAGCGGTCGGATGGCTCGGAACGATACTGGCGATAGTAGGATGGCTGCTCGTGAACTACACCATCCTGACGGGTAACGCAGACGTCCTGATGACATCCTACGCACCTCTAAAGGCACATCCACTCTTCTACCTCGGGATGATCCTCTTCGCCGTTGGAGCACTCCTGATAGTGATGGTCTTCTTCGCAAACCTGATGATATGGAGGAGGGAGAATCCAGGCCAGTCCCTTCCACTGTTCGTTTACGGTCTGATGGCGGCGGCGATAATAGCGGTTATAACCATAGCCTCGGGGGCCATAATCTACATTCCCACATTCCTTTGGTCTCTGGGGATAATAAGCGACATAGACCCTGCCGTCTATAAGCTGGTATGGTGGGGGCTCGGGCACCCGTCCCAGCAGATAAACGTCGCGGCCCACGTTTCGGTGTGGTACCTTCTGGCCTTCCTCACCGTTGGAGGAACCTCGATAAACGAGAAGGTGAGCAGGTTCGCCTTCATCCTCTACATAATCGCCATAAACGTTGCCTCGGCGCACCACCTCCTGGTGGACCCGGCTGTAAGCCCAGTATGGAAGGTGTGGAACACGAGCTACGTTATGTACCTTGCCGTTTTCGCCTCCATGATCCACGCCTTTGCAGTCCCTTCGGCTATAGAGGTCGCTCAGAGGAGGAGGGGCTTCACCAAGGGACTCTTCGAGTGGCTCAAGGCCGCACCCTGGGGCAACCCCGCCTTCTCCGGACTCATGCTCTCGATGATAATCTTCGGTTTCATAGGCGGTATAACGGGTGTGGTAAACGGTATGGAGCAGACCAACATAATAGTTCACAACACTCTCTCCATACCCGGACACTTTAAGGGAGCTGTTGTTGGTGGAACGGCCCTCGCCTTCATGTCGGTGACTTACTACCTCATACCCCTTCTCTTCAGGAAGAAGATAGCCTTCTACGGCGTTTCCAAGTTCGTCCCCTGGCTCTTCGGGATAGGCATAGCTATATTGGCGGTCTCCATGTACATCCTCGGGGCCTTCGGTATTCCGAGGAGGCACTGGGACATAACTTTCTCCGGAGGGCCCTTCACCTACACCTTCAACCCTGTTACCGACTTCTTCTGGGCCCTGTTCGGGATAGGCGGACTCCTGGCAGTCCTGGGAGCGCTCATCTGGATAATCCAGGTCGTGGTCTCGGTCTTCTTCGGCCAGCCCTTCAGAGGCCCTCAGGACCTACAGATACCGATAGCCGAGCCCCCTCCCGCTCCCGATAAAGAGCACGAAGGTTTCGCCGCCCCGGGAACCTTTGCACTGGTTCTCCTCTTCATCACAGCCTTCGTAATATTCGTCGCCCTTAACTACGGTTGGCTCTCTGCGATGTGGGAGGTGAAGTGATCCATGGCTCCCCTCCTTGCCTCCCTTCTCCTTCTCTTCTTTTTAAGCTCCTACGCCCAGGATATAACCCCGAATCCAGATCTGGTCCTCGGAAAGGCTGTTCCTAACGTGGTACTAACGGACGAGGAGGGCAAGGAGATAACCCTGAAGGAAGTATCGGGAGGTAAGCCTATAGTCCTGTCGCTCATATACACGAGATGTACCTCGGCCTGTCCAATGATAGTTGAAGGCATAAAGAAGGCCTTCAAGGAGCTCGGTGGTAAAGACTTCATCCTATTGCTCATAGATTTCGACGAGAGGGATACGCCCGCGGATCTTTCCAAGTTCAGGGAGAGGAGAAGAATAGATAGAAGCTGGAAGGTGACACTCGCTAAGGGAGAGAACCTCAGAAAGCTTACAACGGCCCTGGATTTTAAGTTCTACTACGACGAGAAGACGGACATGTTCGCCCATCCCAACGTTCTGGTGGTCATTTCCCCAGATCTGAAAGTTTCGGGCTACATGCTCGGGGTGAACTACGATCCGGACAGGTTATCCGGCATGATAGCCAAGGCCCAGAGGGGACAGGTAGATCT
>WFPN01000132.1 GCA_015487535.1 Aquificaceae bacterium | reverse complement strand
TTCTGAGATTGTCCGCCACCTCAACAGGGTTTATCATCACCGCGGTGTAGAAGTAGGTGAAGAAGACTATGAAGAGAACGTAAAGGAAGTTGTATAGGAAGGAGGTGGGGTTGAAGGCGTCGTGGAGGGTCTGGGCTATGGGGTGCTGGATAAAGGCGAGTATGCTGGAAGGTATTATTAAAATAGACTGGGCGAATATGATGGGAATTACCCCCGCGGGGTTTATCTTTATGGGCAGGTAGGTGGTCCCGCCCCTGTACTCCTGTCTTCCCACAACGCGCCTGGGATACTGGATGGGCACCCTCCTTTCCGCCTCGTGGATGTAAACGATACCTATTATTACCGCCAGGACCATTATCACCACACCCGCGGCGGTGAAGGGTGTTATGTCTCCGGTCCTTAGCCTGTCCACCATGCTCACCACCGCGTTGGGGAAGCCCGCCACTATACCGGCGAATATGAGCAGGGACATCCCGTTCCCTATACCTTTTTCCGTTATCCTCTCTCCCATCCACACCAGGAACATGGTTCCCGCCACAAGGGTGAGGACGCTCACGAATATGAAGAGAAGCCCTGCCTCCGGAACCACGGGTAGTCCTGTAGGAGAAGTCTGGTTCTGGAGCCAGAGGGCGATCCCCACAGACTGGACGAAGGCCACAAACAGCGTCAGATACTTGGTGTACTCGTTTATCTTGTACCTACCGTAATCCCCTTCTTCCTTTGCGAGCCTCTGGAGCTCGGGGATGGCTACAGTTAGAAGTTGCATCATTATGGAGGCGGATATGTAAGGCATGACCCCGAGGGCAAAGACGGTCATCCTGCTAAGATTCCCGCCCGAGAATATGTCGTAGAGGCTGAAGAGGGTTCCCTGGAAGGCCTTAAAGAAGTCCTCCAGAGCCTGAACGTCTATGCCAGGTATGGGAATATGGCTCCCGAGCCTGTAGATGGCGAACATGAATAGAGTGTAGAGGAACCTCCGCCTGAGGTCCTCGAAGGCGAATATGTTCTTGAGGTAGTCGATCACTTCCCGATTACCTCGCAGGATCCTCCTGCTTTCTCTATCTTCTCCTTGGCGCTCTTGGAAAAGGCGTGGGCCTTTACGGTGAACTTCTTGGTAAGCTCTCCGTCTCCTAGTATCTTCACCCTATCGTTTTTGGAGCAAAGCCCCCTCTGGGCGAGGATTTCGGGGGTTATCTCCGCTCCGTCCTCGAAGAGCTTCTCCAAAGTTTTCACGTTCACCGGGGTGTACTCTACCCTGTGGGGATTGACGAAGCCCCTCTTGGGAAGCCTCTGGTGGAGTGGGGTCTGTCCACCCTCGAAGTAAGGGGGCATGGTTCTGTCTCCGGACCTGCTCTTCTGGCCCTTGTGACCCTTTCCTGCGGTCTTACCCTGACCTGCCGCTATACCTCTTCCTACTCTCTTCCTTTCCTTTGTAGCTCCAGGATGGGGCTGAAGTTCATGAAGCTTCATCGCCTACTTCCTCCACCTTTACCAAATAGTGTGCCTTCCTGATGTTTCCCCATACCATGGGGTTGTCCTCCAGTATCCTAGACTGACCGGGTTTCCTCAGGCCGAGGCTCCTAACGGCCTGCACGTGACTCTCGGGCTTCCCCGCTAGCCCTCTTATCAAGGTAACCTTTACCATCCTTTTGGATTCTTTCTTTTTCCTAGCCATGGACTCCCCTCCACGGGTAGTAGAGCTTTACCCTGAGCTTGGGGTTCGCGTAGATGTTGAACCTCTTCTGGATCTCTTCTAGGGGCAGGCCTCTCTCCTCGGCAACCTGCTCGGGAGTCTTTAGCTGAAGGAGAGCGTCGAAGACCGCCCTCACCACGTTGTCTGGCGTGGTACTGCCTATTATCTTGGTAAGCACGTCTGTGTATCCGGCCAGCTCGAAGATGGGCTTTGCAGCACCTCCAGCGACAACACCCGTTCCCCTCCTTGCGGGCATGACTATTATCTTGGTAGGACCGAAGTGCCCTACAACGTCGTGGGGAACGGTTCCCTCGATTATAGGAACCCTGATGATCTTCTTCTTAGCCTGCTCTATTGCCTTGGCTATCGCGAGGGGAACCTCCTTTGCCTTTCCGTGGCCAAAGCCAACGAATCCCCTCTTGTCTCCCACCACAACGAGGGCGCTGAAGGAGAACCTCCTACCGCCTTTGGTAACCCTAGCTGTCCTGTTGGCGTATATGAGCCTCTCCTCAAGTTGGAGCTCATCGATCATATCCACAACGCCGAACCTCTTCCTTCTC
>WFPN01000131.1 GCA_015487535.1 Aquificaceae bacterium | reverse complement strand
GTGGGAGAGGGAATTTGACTTCAACAGGCTGATGGAGATGCTCACCGATGTCGTTTACCGGTACCTGTCCCGACAGATAGAGGCCGGGGCCGATATGGTCCAGGTGTTCGACAGCTGGGCTCTGCATCTGGGCAGGTCCGATTACGAGGAGTTCGTTCTGCCCTACATCTCGGAGCTTATGGAGAGGCTCAAGGATAGGTTCGACACACCGGCCTCTTACTTCTTCAGGGGATCCTCCTCCTTTATAGACCTTGTCAGGGAGACGAAGGCGGACGTTCTCTCGGTAGATTGGAGTGTGGACCTCTCACTCGAGGCCCTGAAAACGGATAAGGTCCTTCAGGGAAACCTGGAGCCCTCCGTTCTCTACGCCAAGGAGGATACCGTGAAGTTCAAGACGCTCGAGCTTCTCAGGAGTATTCCCAGAAAGACGGGCTACATATTCAACCTAGGACACGGTCTTGCCCCCGATATGGACTTCGATAAGGTCAAGCTCCTTGTGGAAACTGTCAAAAACTATAGAATTAACTGAGTTATGGTAGAGCTCAAATTCAACGAAGATGGCCTCATACCTGTCGTAGCCCAGGATTACAGAACGGGCGAGATCAGAATGCTCGCCTGGGCGAACGAGGAAGCTGTCAGGAGGACCCTTGAGACAGGCTACGCCCATTACTACTCGAGGAGCAGGAAGAAGATATGGAAGAAAGGGGAGACCTCAGGGGAGCTCCAGAGGGTTCGCGAGGTCAGGATGGACTGCGACGAGGACACCCTCATATACGTGATAGAGCAGGAGAAGAACAGGGCCTGCCACACCGGAGAGAGGAACTGCTTTTACAGGGATATAGATGGGAATAGAGTGAAGAAACCCCTTCCCTTCGAAGCACTTCCGCGCCTTCAAGAGATAGTGAAGGAAAGGCTGGAGAAGAAACCTGATGGCTCCTACACCGTAAAGCTGGCGGATGAAGGCCTGGACAGGGTACTTCAGAAGTTCGGCGAGGAGGCAGTGGAGACGCTGATAGCCCTGAAGAACGGCAAAAAAGAAGAGATACTCTACGAAACCGCAGACATGCTCTACATGCTAACGCTCGCCCTCACGATGGAGGGCGTTGAGATCACCGAGGTTATGGAGGAGCTTATAAAGAGGATGAAGTAGCTCAGGCGACCTTTACAGTCTGCTCTCTACCCTCCTTGAGCCACCAGAAGTCCACGTCGAAGAGCTTTGATATGTAAACTAGCGTTGCGTCGCAGGGTTCGAGCTTACCGCTCTCTATCTCCTCAAGCCTCGAAGCTGGTATTCCCACCTTCTTGGCGAACTCCTCTAAGGAGAGGCCTCTCTCCTCTCTAACCTTCCTTACTCTCTCTCCCACCATCCTTTCACCCTCCTTTGGATTTTTTATTTATATTTTATCCGGCCCTCAGCGGCTCGCCAATCTTCACAAGCCCGGTCTCCGTTATCTCTAGGTAGTGGGTCTTCGTATCGTGCCCGCAGAGTCTGCACCCGTCTATCCTGAAGAGCCTGACTATGTCTCCTATTGGCTTTTTATACAGGTTCGACTGACTCCTAGTCATTATCAATTCCTTCGCGAGCACCATGGTGCAATCAACTATGTGGCTCACAGCGTAGCCTCCAGCCGCTTCTGCAGATAGCTCCTCGTGACCGCTCCTCTTTTGGGAAACGAAGATAGCCGTCTGGTACCACTTCTTCATGAAGTTAAAGAGTTGCCTTACCACCGTTCTGGCGAGCATCTCCTTGGCCTCGTAAAGACCAGTTACCGAGTCTATAACCGTGTGCCTTACCTTGTAGTTCTTTATGGCGAAGGCGAGGGTAGCGAGGAGGTTGGGTATGTTGTCCCTCAGGCTCGTGTGGCTCGCCGCGTCTATCAGGATTATACGGTTCTCTATCTCGTTGAAGTCTATACCCATCGCGGTGGCCCTCTCTTTCAGGCTCATGGTAACGAAGGGTGCCGGGCTCTCAACCGTTATGAAGGCCACCACGTCCCCCCTTTCGGCCTGCTTTACCGTGTACTGCTCCACCATGAGGGACTTACCCGTATCGGATACGCCCGTTAGGTTCACCACCGCGTACTCGGGGATACCTCCCAGAGGTTTCTTCACAACCTTCCCGTCTTTGATCTCAGTGTGGAAGAAGAGTTCATCGAGACCCTCCACCCCTGTGGGGATGCCTCTAAGTCTGGGGGCTTTCTTCAGCGCCTCGCCCGCGACCCATATTCCCTCTTCGACGACCTTCGGTTTTTCGTGCTCTTCCCTTTGATGGGTTTTAGGATCTTTCTCCATTCTATTTTCCCTCCTTCAGGATAAACTATATCATTAATCTTAAGCGAGATCGGAGGTTCGAGAATGGATATAAAGTCTTACGCTGGAGATATTAAGGAAACGGGTATAAAATCTGCCGTGGTTCTCCTGTTTGAAGGAGACCTTAGGCCTCTGTCGAGGCTCGGCAGGGGAGTTTCGGCTAAGGTAAAGAGAGCGCTCGAGTCTCTCGACTTCAAAGGCAAGGAAGGTCAGCTTGAGAAGATACCCCTTCCGGGCCAGAGGATAGAGCTCGTTTATCTTGTTGGTCTTGGAAAGAAGGACAAAGTTACACTCGATACTTACAGGAGGGCGGTTGCACTTGCCGTAAAGAGGCTCAAGAAGGATGGTGTTGAGGAGGCCGTAGTTATCTCCCCGAAGATAGACGCAAAGATCTCCCAGGCCCTTGCGGAGGGAGCAGTCCTTGGAGACTACACCTTCGACAAGTATAAGACCTCAAGGGAGAAGGAGAAAAAGGAGGTAAAGGAGCTCGTCTTTCACAAAGCCGACGAATCGGCTTTGAAGAAGGGTGTTATTCTGGCCGAGGCACAGAACTACGCGAGGTCCCTGGTGAACGAACCCGGGAACGTGATAAACCCCATAACCCTGGCCGAAGAAGCCAAGAGGCTTGCCAAGGAGTACAAGCTCCAGTGCAAGGTCTATGACGAGAAGGAGATCCAAGATATGGGCATGCTCGCCCTCTGGAGCGTGGGTAAGGGATCCGCAACCCCACCAAGGTTCATACACCTCGCCTACAAGCCCAGAGGCAAACCCAAGGACAGGATAGTTATAGTGGGTAAGGGACTCACCTTCGACAGTGGGGGCCTCAACATAAAGCCCGGGGACTACATGAGGACGATGAAGATGGACAAGTCTGGAGCCTGCGCGGTTCTCGGGATAATGAAGGCGATAGCACAGCTAAAGCCTAAGGTGGAGGTCCACGGGATAATAGGTGCTGCCGAGAACATGCCCTCGGGAACAGCGTACAGGCCCGACGACATAATAAGGGCAAAGAACGGCAAGTACATAGAGATAGACAACACCGACGCTGAGGGAAGGGTTACCTTAGCGGACGCCCTCTCCTACGCCTCGGAGCTGAAACCCTCCAGGATAATAGACATGGCTACCCTAACGGGAGCTTGCATGGTCGCCCTCGGAGAGTACACGGCCGGGCTGTTCACCAACTCAGAGAAACTCGGAAACGAGATAAAGGAGATAGCGAGGGAAACAGGGGAAAGGGTATGGGAGCTTCCCATGGACGACGAGAGGCTGAGGAAGAAGATAAAGAAAGGACCAGCCGACGTGGTGAACACCGGTGGAAGGTACGGAGGCGCGATAACCGCAGCGATGTTCCTTGAAGAGTTTGTTGGAGAGGGTATAGAGTGGGTCCATCTTGACATAGCGGGGCCAGCATGGTCGAGGGAGGATTACGGGTATTACACCCAGGGCGGAACCGGCTTCGGAGTGAGGACCTGCGTGGAGTACATAATGAGGCTTTGAAAGTGAAAGAGGAGGCTATCAAAGAGAGAATAAGGTTTTATACCGAGCTTCTTAAGGCACT
>WFPN01000130.1 GCA_015487535.1 Aquificaceae bacterium | reverse complement strand
TTGTAGAAGTTGAGGGCCCTTTTCGAAAACCTGTCCGATAGCAGAAATTTCATAGGGAAAATTTTAAAGGAAAACGTAAATTGGTAGAGGGAGGGTACAGGTATGATAGCGCTCTTTCTTCTTTTGCTGGCGACCATCGCCTTCTCCGATCTTTCTAAGCTGCCGGGAAGGGACTTAAAGGGTTCACAGGATCACCCGGCCGTAGGGAGGGTAGAGGGCTCCAGAATAGCCGGGTACGATGTTAAGGACTACGACGTTCTCAGGGTTCCCACGAAGATAGACTACGGCTGGGGTAGGGTTAAGGAGTTCAAGGAGCTAGAAGGTAGGGTAACTAGGATATACTACGTTGCCCCGAGAACGCTCAGCCCCGTAGCTGTGCACAGAACCTATAAGAAGGGTTTAGAGTCCAAAGGCTTTGCTGTCCTCTACGAGTGTGCACCCTGCACGCGCTCGAACGCAACCCTTTTTGTAGAACTCATGGACAAGCTCGGCGAGCCAAAGTGGGACGCTCTTCCTCCGAGGAGGCTGAACTTCCTCTTGATGAGGGGCTCATATAAAGGGAAGGAAGTTCACGTGGCCCTTTACACTTACACACTCTCAGGTCTAACCCAGATAAAGCTCAGAATAGTGGAGAGGGAGCCTCTGGATCTTGCACTCAAGGTCGTGAAAGCTGAGGAGATAGAAAGGAGTATAAAGGAGAAGGGATCGATCTCCATATACGGGATACACTTTGACCACGACAGCGCGGCAATAAAGCCCGAATCTGAGAAGACCTTGAAGGAGATAGCGAGATACCTGAAGATGAACCCCAAAGTCAGGCTCTACGTGGTAGGGCACACAGATGGGACGGGAAGTTACGATTACAACCTGAAACTATCTCTCATGAGAGCTAAGGCCGTTGTCAGAAAGCTCGTCAAAGATTACGGTATAGACCCGAGGAGGCTCAAAGCTGTAGGTGTGGGGCCTGTTGTGCCCGTGGACACCAACAGAACCTCGGAAGGAAGGGCGAGGAACAGAAGGGTCGAGCTCGTAGAGATGTGATGGATGGCTTTTCCAAGGTCTTCAAGAACACGGTTGTGATATACGTGAACTCTAAGGTGGAGTTCCTCCACAGGGTCGGGCTCTCCGTCCGAGTAGATTACGAGAACTCCCGTATAGAGGTTTACAGGGAGGAGGGCAGGGTAATAGATGGAAAGAGCTCATCCAGAGGGAAGCTCGTCAAGGTAAGGTTCAAGGGAAAACCCACGCTGGAGGGCCTGTGTGAGCTCCTCTCCATGAAGCGTGAGAACTCAAGACTAGCATTTTTTGTGATCTCCGAAGTCTTTATGGAGACGGGGAAGTTCGCAACGATGACCCGGGAAGTAAGCCTTACGGAGTTTCTCTTCGAGCCCCCAAGTGGGAAGGTTCTTAGGGCTGAAATGGGAAAGGGATCGGAGACTGTGGCCGAGCTAAGACCAATCAAAAGACTTGAAGACTTCCTTGAACTCACCCCTGATCTGTGGAAGGTTGTGGATAGGTTCGGTATCAGCTAACGAGGCTTCTCTTTAGTCCTATAGCGAGGGCTGAGTTTATGAGCCCAACGTGGCTCAGTGCGAGGGGGTAGTTCCCCAGGTACATACTCCCATCACGCGACACCTCCTCTGGAAGGAGCCCCAGCGGGTTTACTAGACCGAGCAGTTCCACGAGTAGATCCTCAGCCTTCTCAAGTTGACCCGTATGAACGAGAGCCTCTACCATCCAGAAGCTTCCAAGGAGAAAGGGGTTGTCCTCTCCCCTCAGCCCGTCATCTGCGTTATACCTTATGTAGAGTCCCTTTCCCACACCGAGCTCTTTCTCGACCTTTTCCAGAGTCCCGAGAACCCTCGGATCCTCTCCGGGGAGGAAGCCGAGCACGGGTATGAGGAGGAGGGAGATGTCCACCGCTTCGGAGCCGGGATGCTGGGCAAAGCTATTTAACCTGTGGTTGAAGCAGTTTTCAAGGATGAAGCTCTCCACCTCTCTCATAGCCTTTAACCACCTGTCCCTGCAGGGACTGTCCTTGAGTACCTCGGAAACCCTCTTCAGGGCGAGCCAGCTCATCAGCTTAGAGTGGGTGTAGTGCTTCGTCCTTAGCCTGAACTCCCATATACCGCTATCCGGAAGCCTCCAGGCAGAGGTGAGAAAATTAGCCACGTTCTCCAGGAACGTAAGGTCAGCCTCCGAGAGTTCTATACCCATCTTCCAGGCGAGGTAGAAGGTCTCCACGAGCTCTCCATAGACGTCGAGCTGGAACTGCTCACCCGCCTTGTTCCCTA
>WFPN01000129.1 GCA_015487535.1 Aquificaceae bacterium | reverse complement strand
AGATCTATCAGGATAGGTTTTAGCCTGTTCCAGTCTCCTTTTAGGGACTCCTCCTTCACATCTATGTCAACTACCTCCCCAAGGCCGTTGAATATTATCTCTACACCATCCTTTTCCAGTATCTCTTTCCTTAGCCTCAGACTTTGCTTAACCTCCTCAAAACCTTGCTGTAGGTTTTTCAGCTGCTTCATCATATCGTATATGTTCATACGTACCTCCTGTCCAGGACCTTCTTAACCTCGTAAATCCTCTGTCCCGCCGTTATAAAGCTCCCCAGGGTTATTACGAGCATGGCGAGAGGTACAAGATCGAGGGCCAAACCCAGGAGGAAAACTATCCACCTCTCCGTCCTCTCGAAGAGCCCTCCTATCCCGAACACTCCTATAGATTCGGCCCTTGCCCTTGCGTAGCTGACGCTGTACGAACCCACCAGAGAAAGGAAGGAGAGTAGAACGCCTGCTGGCTCGCCCATCTCGGCGTACAGCGTGCCCAGGGAGATAAAGGGGAGAGAATCCGAGATCCTATCCACCGTGGAGTCGAGGAAGGCTCCAAAATCAGACTGGAGCTCCATCCTCCTCGCCACAGCCCCGTCTATGGCGTCCAGGAGCGCACCCGTGCCCAGGAGTAGCAGCGCCAACACCTTCAACTCAGCGTAGAGAGCTACTGAGCCGAGGCCTACCAGGAGGAGGCCACCCAACGTTATAAGGTTGGGGTGGACCCTTCTCTGGGAAAGGAAATCCACAACCGGGGTTATCGATCTCTCAAAGTACGGTTTTACGCCTCTGCTAACGAAACTCATGATTAATGAATAGTATAAGCTGTTAAAATCTAACCAACATGAAGAAGTTGATAGGCCTGGAAAACCTAACCCTGTTAGCGATAATCCTTGGAGCACTTGCAGGTGTTTATCTTCCGGAACTTATGCTCAAGCTGAAGATACTGGGGGATATCTTCATAAGCCTCCTGAAGATGATAATAGTTCCCCTCGTCTTCACCTCCGTCTTTATAGCCATGCTCGGCCTCGGAGACGTAGCCAAGTTCAAGGATGTAGGGGTCAAGACCATAGCCTACTACGTGACCACCACGGCCCTGGCCGTCTTTGTAGGCCTTCTGCTTGTGAACCTGATAGAGCCAGGTAAGGGGAACGAGGTGGTTCATCACGGTACCGAGGTCCCGAAGGTTAAGGAGCTTACCTTCGAGGACGTCATATGGAACATAATTCCGACCAACCCTGTAAAGAGCTTTACCGAGGGCAAGGTCCTCCAGATAATATTCTTTGCCGTTCTCTTTGGGCTCGCTACACTGGCTATCCCTAAGGAGAAGATGAGGCACGTCTTTAACTTCTTCGATGGGCTCAACGACGGGCTTATAAACCTGACGAGGTGGGTGATAAAGCTGACGCCCGTGGGCGTTTTCGCCCTCGTGGGCTTCATGGTTGCGGATATGGGTGTTGGTGTCCTCCTCTCCTTATGGAAGTATGCCCTCACCGTAGTTCTCGGCCTTACAATACACGCCTTCATCACACTGCCTCTGCTCGGTTTCTTGTTCGGAGGTTACAACCCGTATAGGTACTTTTTGAAGGTTAGGGAGGCTCCCCTTCTCGCCTTCTCTACGGCTTCCAGCGCGGCAACCCTTCCGGTTTCTATGCAGGTTGCCGAGGAGAAGGGTAATGTGAGGAAGGAGACCGCCGGCTTCGTCCTGCCGCTTGGGGCTACGATAAACATGGACGGGACGGCCCTCTACGAGTCCGTTGCGGCTGTTTTCATAGCGAACGTCTACGGCGTAGAGCTAGGTCTTTCCCAGATGGTGATGATATTCTTAACTGCTACGCTCGCCTCCATCGGCGCTGCGGCGATACCTGGTGCCGGGCTCGTTATGCTGACCCTTGTTCTGAGCTCTGTGGGTGTGCCTCTGGAGGGCATCGGCCTGATAATAGCGGTAGATAGGTTCCTCGATATGCTTAGGACCGCTGTAAACGCTGTCTCTTATACACATCTGACGCTGCCGACGATCTTAC
>WFPN01000128.1 GCA_015487535.1 Aquificaceae bacterium | reverse complement strand
GCTAAAGGCTCCCGCCAGAGAAACCTCCTACGAGCTGGACAAGATGGGAAGGCGCGTGATAGAGATGGCGGACATAGAGGGTTTTTACAAGGCCTTCGGCCTCGAGGTAAAGCCCCCTCAAGAACCGGACAGCCTCGTTGCTGAGCTAGAGTTCCTTTCATTCCTGAGCCAGAAACTCGCCTTCTTGGAGGGCGAGGGTAAGGAGATAGTCCAGGACGCTTACACTAAGTTTCTTAGGGATCATCTGGGGAGATGGTACAGGGTTTTTGCGGATACTCTGATTTCTACAACTGAGCAAGAGTATTACAAAACCATGGCTGAGCTCCTTCTCAGCTTCCTGGACAAAGAGACCGAGGGGCTCTATGTAAACAGGCTGACATCCTATAAGAAGGAGGATCTGGAAGGCTCCTCCTGGAAGTGTGGTTTTATGTGATTTCTAAGGATTTTTCCAGTCGCATTTTTTAATGTCCAGTCTCACTTTATGCTGTTTTTTACAGAAATCCTCGGGGCGAGCGGACTTGAACCGCCGACCTCTGGCTCCCGAAGCCAGCGCTCTACCACCTGAGCTACGCCCCGTTGGGTATTAATTATAAAGGAGAAGGGCGCGCTCAGGAGCCCTCCTCACCCTTGGAGTCGCCACCTGAGGCCGTGGCCGGCTGATACTCCTCCTTTGGGATGAACTTGAACTCTCCATCCTCGTAATCGACCACAACAGTCATGCCATCCTTTATCTCGCCCCTTATTATCTTGTCCGCAAGTGGTGTTTCCACATACCTCTGTATGGTTCTCTTCAGAGGCCTTGCTCCGAAGGCAGGGTCGTATCCGCGTGCCACGAGCTCCTTCTTGGCGCTTTCGGTAAGCTCTACCTTTATGTTCCTCTCGGCGAGTCTCTTGTTCACGTTGGCTATCAGTAGATCGATTATCTGGGAGAGCTCTCTCATCGTGAGAGGCTTGAAGACTATCACCTCGTCCACCCTGTTTAGGAACTCGGGCCTGAAGAACATCTTCAGCTCTTCGAGAACCTTCTCCTTAGCCTTCTCGAACTCCCTCTCTACCACGTCCTCGCTCGCGTCCACGGGAATGTTCAGTAGATACTGGGAGCCTACGTTGGAAGTCATTATTATCACCGTGTTTCTGAAGTCCACCGTCCTGCCGTGGGAGTCGGTGAGCCTCCCGTCGTCGAGAACCTGGAGAAAGAGATCGAACACTCTGGGATGGGCCTTCTCTATCTCGTCAAGAAGTATGACAGAGTAGGGCTTCCTTCTGACCGCCTCCGTGAGCTTTCCACCCTCCTCGTATCCCACGTATCCAGGAGGTGCACCTATCAGCTTCGCTACCGAGTGCTCCTCCTTGAACTCAGACATGTCGAGCCTTATTAGGGCGTCCTCCTCACCGAAGAGTAGTTCCGCAAGAGCCTTGGAGAGCTCGGTCTTTCCGACTCCCGTGGGTCCGAGGAAGAGGAAGCTGGCTATGGGCCTCTTGGGGTCTTTGAGTCCTGCCCTTGCCCTCCTTATGGCCTCGGCCACCGCCTTTACCGCATGCTCCTGATCTACGACCCTCTTGTGGAGTTCTTCCTCGAGTTTGAGGAGCTTCTCCATCTCCTCCTCTTTGAGTCTGGTGACGGGTATTCCGGTCCACTCAGATACAACCTGGGCAACGTCGTCCCAGGTCACGACAAGCTCCTGGGCCTTCTGGGACTCAAGGGCCTTGAGTTCTTTTTCAAGGTTCACCTTCTCTATCTTGAGCTGTGCCTCCCTCTCGTAATCTCCGCTCTCCGCGGCCTTCATTATCTCCCTGTCGAGCTCCTCTATCCTATTCTTGATCTCCTGGATCTTCACGTCCACGCTACCGAGCTTCTCGGTAAGCTCCCTCTTTTCCTTCTCGAGCTGGGTCTTCTGGATCTTGAGCTGTGCTTCCTTCTCGTAGTCTCCCTCGAGGTTGGCCTTCATTATCTCCTCGTCGAGGGACTTTATCTTCCTCTCTATCTCCTGTATCTCAGGGGGAACGGATATCACCGAGAGCTTCTTCCTAGCCGCAGCCTGGTCGAGGGCGTCTATGGCCTTGTCGGGGAGCTTCCTGAAGGTTACGTACCTCTTGGTGAGCTTGACCGCAGCCTCTATGGCCTCGTCCGAGATCTTGACCTTGTGGTGTTGTTCGAGCTTGGGCCTGAGGCCCTTGAGTATCTCTATGGTCTCCTCCACGGTGGGCTCGTCCACGTATATGGGCTGGAACCTCCTCTCCAGGGCCGGGTCTTTCTCTATGTACTTCCTGTACTCGTCCACCGTGGTTGCACCAATTACCCTTATCTCACCTCTTGCAAGGGCTGGTTTCATGATGTTTCCAGCGTCAACAGCACCCTCGGCTTTTCCAGCTCCTACTATGGTGTGGATCTCGTCTATGAAGAGGATTACGTTTCCCTTCTCCTTTACCTCTTCGAGGAGAGCCTTCAGCCTTTCCTCAAACTCCCCCCTGTACTTGGAGCCGGCGAGTAGTGTTGCCATATCTATCGCCCATATCTCCTTGTCCTGAAGCTCGGGGGGAACCTCCTTGTTCACTATCCTCTGGGCTAGGCCTTCTACTATCGCGGTCTTCCCCACTCCGGGATCTCCCACGAGAACCGGGTTGTTTTTGGTCCTCCTCAGAAGGACCTCGATAAGCTGGTTTATCTCTCTCTCCCTTCCTATTACAGGATCGAGCTTTCCTTCCTTTGCGAGCTCGGTGAGGTTCACACCGAACCTCTCAAGGGGAGACTTCTCCTCCTCTTTGAGTTCCTGCTGAACGTCCTTCATCTCCTTCTCACCTCCTATCACCTGATTTATTAATCTACCTCCGATGGTATCCTTTGCCTCCACGAGGGCCGCACCTATATGGGAGGGCTGGACCTGGCTCTCACCCTCACTCACCGCCCTGTTCTGGGCGTTCTCAAGGACCCTTACAAGATACTCGCTGTAATCGAAGCTGGGCTTCTTCCCGAAGACCTTCTCCGCTATCCTGTCCATAACCCTGTCGGGAGATATTCCTATCTCCTTTATCTGTTCTATAAGGGAGGACTTCTCGATCGCCTTCCTTATGAGGCCATCGATGGAGAGCCTGTTTTCCAGGAAGGCTCTCACGTCTTCGGGGCTAAACACAGATGTTAAACTCTTCTCCACACTCTCAAGCTGCCTTTTGTAACTCTGCTCAACCGATTCGAGCTGCCTGAGTTCTAGCTGGAGGCTTTCCAAGGTCCAGTAGTCACCGTACCTTCTGGCCCTCTCTATCTCCTCCAGGAGCCTCTGCCTTGCCCTTTTGAGCTTTTCGAGCTCCGCCTGGACTCCCCCTATGTCGGACTTTACCTGCATTATCTGGGAGCGAAGGTTTATAAGATGCTTCGCCTCCTGCTCTACGGCTTTGTCTATCTGCTCTTTGAGGTTCTGAAGATGCTCCTTTATCCTCTTGAGAAACTCCCTACGCTCTACTCCCCTTTTTTCGAGGAACTTCGCTAGGGGAGAGCCTTCTTCAGAGAGAAGGGCCACGAGCAGATGGTCCGTATCTACCTTCGTGTCTCCCTCCTGACGGGCTATCTCCTTAGCCCTCTCTAAATACTCCAGGGATTTGGCAGAAAAAAGGTTCTCACTTATCATTATCCCACCTCCTGAATTCAACTATCTTTATAATATTTCTTGAGTATGATATTGTCAAGTTTTTAGTACTCTTCCCCGGACCACATGTCTGGGGTGAACCTCACGACCCTGTTCCTCCCCTCCTCCTTGGCCCTGTAGAGAGCAACGTCGGCGAACTTTATGCACTGCCAGAGTTTGCCATCGCAGTCCTTTGGAAACTCGGATACCCCTATGCTGACCGTCTTCTTTATAACGCCTCCCGAGAACTCTATAACCTTGTTCTCTATAGCCCTCCTTATCTTCTCGGCAACCTCCTTAGCCTTACCCTCCTTAACATCCACGAGTAGGACCATTATCTCCTCACCGCCGAACCTTATAACGTAGTCGGCCTCCCTCACCGTATTTCTTATAGTCTGGGCGATCTCCTTGAGGACTCTGTCTCCTACATCGTGTCCGTACTGATCGTTCACCTTCTTGAAGTAATCTATATCGACCATAAGTATCCCGAGGGTCGTTCCTCTCCTCTTTATCTGGGCCGAGAGCTTGTCCGCTATCTCCTCGAGGAACCTCCTGTTGTAAAGTCCCGTAAGCTGATCTATGTAAGACTGTTGTTTGAGTAGCTCCATAAGGCCCCTAGATTCTAGAACGGGAGATGCCTCCTGTAGGTACCCTTTTATGTAGGGGATCAGCATCCTGACGAACATATCCATCTCCTTCTCATAGACTATCTGAACGACGTTCCCCACCTTACCTCCCACATTGACCGGTATGCAGTAGTACTGGATCCCCTGGGTAGAGCAGAGATCGTTGTGGGCAAACTTGGGGCATATACAGGGAAACTCCTGGGAGTCCACATCCTCGCCTGTTCTCTTTGCCCTGCACTCGTTGGCGTTCTCCAGTATGCTCTCGGAGCACCACATCTTCTCCCCGTGCACAGTCACCAGCTCCATCCTGTTCCTTCCCTCGTCCACCTCGTATATGGAGAACTTGTCCAAGCTCATATAGTCCGAAAGAACCAGCTCTAGGCGCGAGTATATGTCGCTCTTGCTCATATCCTGCTCTATAGTCCTCTTGAAGTGTGAGATCTTCACGAGCTCCTCGACTATCTTCTCGGTATCTTTGAGTGCGTTCTCCGTTTCCAGCACGTTGTAGCCTATTAGCATGGAGACCTTTTCCCTGATGCTCGACAGGGTCTTTCCGAGCGTTTCACCAACGCTGTTTATAACCCTTGCAAGGTCGCCGGCTTCGTCCTCGAGGCTTATCCTTATCCTCTTCCTGAAGCCCCCCTCCTTGAAGGAGTTAAGAACCGACTTCATCTCCTCGAAGAGCTTTCTGTAAGGCTCGAAGTGCCT
>WFPN01000127.1 GCA_015487535.1 Aquificaceae bacterium | reverse complement strand
CTCGACAGGAAGGACAGTCTCCACGGAGAAGCTGTGGATAGAATCAGGGAGATTGAGGGAAGGACCACTTTTGCAGTCCTCTCTCCCATCCTTTCCGAGAGCTACTCGGTTATAGCGAGGAGGTGCAGGGAAAGGAAGTACGACTGCAAAGAAGCTATATCTGCCCTCCAGGAGCTCGAAAGCAGATTGGAGGTTCTCCACCCCCGTTTTGACGATTACCACCTGCGTGTGGTCTCCCTCCTCAAGGAAAACCCTGAGCTGAACTACAACGACTGGTTGCTCTACCTTTACAGCAGAGATAACTTATTGGGAGTGGTAACATTGGATAGAAGACTGGAAGAGGTTATAGAGAGGGGAAACGATGATAGAGAGAGCTAAGGGGATAGTGAGGGAGGTAACCCTTGAGGTGATTTACGAAGTGGTGGAGGAGAGGAGTAAGGAAGTCTTAAGGAGGTCATAGCGATGACTATGGTGGGAATAAGAAACAACCCTGTAGAGAGGTTGGAACCGTGTATTTTTATGTATGACGGCGAATATGCCCTTGATAAATTACATATCCCGAGCCTCGCTCTTTCTACTAAGGAAGGGAAAGGTTTTATGCTTGTTCTCAATCCTATAGACTGGTTTAACGACGGTCAGAGGGTTCTTGATGTTTTTGAGGTGGTTTGCCCAGATGAAAGGTTCTGGGAAGAAAACCCTAACACCTATTCTTTAGGTCTTGATAATGCTATTACCGCTTTAGGTTATGCGTATCATCTTCTCTATGTAAGGGAGCTCTTTAAAAGAGGTATAACAGACTGGGAAGAGATAAGAAAAGAGAGTGAGAGGTTCTATAAAGATCCCGCATGGATTATGTTTCTTGGAAAACTTAGGGAGGCAAAAGCTAACCCTAACTGGTGGGAAAAGATAAAACCCGAGCTTGAGAAGTTCAAACAAAAAGGAATAGAACCCTTGAAAACAGGAGGGAAAACTATCGCATGGATGAGGTTTGTGGGAACCTTTAAAGGAGAGAAAGCTGAGGATGTGTTTTTCTTTGATGAAAGTGTAGGACTTACATCTATGCAAGATTCTTCCCTTGGACAGTATATCCTCGGTATTCACATAGGTATTATCAAAGAAGATGGAGAAGACAAATATCTTAAGTATGATGAAACTGTTTACCTAGATTACAAAAGACTGTAGGAGTTTCTTATATAAACCTCTATGATGTTCTTTTTCTTCTCCCTTGCCCCCACCTCACCGCTTCCTCGGTTCCATACCTCTTTCTAATATCCTCCATCCTATTCACAGTCATCATTCCCTCCCTCCACTCATCTGGTCTGGAGTCAGGTGTAACGATCGGAGAAGAGGGTTGAGGTTCAGGTTCAGGTTCCTGCTTTACCTCCTCCCTTATGCTGTCGTCGTAGATTATCCTTTCGCTTCTCGTAGAGAACTTACCTACTTTATCCAGAGCGGGTCTAGAAACGGTTATCTCTTTTACCTGTCCTCCTTCACCGACTTCTCTAGCTGTATAGCTTACTCTTCCTCCGAGCTTCTCAAGAAGCTCTTTTTCGACCTGTTCACTCCAGAGAGCACGGTTAACTGCCTGAAGAAGGCCTCGGGAACCGAAAGCCCCATGAACCCCTCCACGAACAGCTTCTTTACCCGCCTGCTTAACGACATCCCTTACACCCACAGCTCCCTCACTTGATCTCATAGCTCCGATCCCGGCTCTTAAACCCCCCATACCTCCTACAACCGCACCACCAAGGACTGAAGCTCCGAACTTCAGAACCCCCATACCCTGACTCGCAAGTGCTCTTCCTGTGCTTATAACCCCGTAAGAAAAAGACCCGATAGCACCGAGACCGAGTACAGAAGGAACCACCACGAGAGCTATGTCAAGTATCTGGTTAGCGAACTTGTAATGTCCGAGAACTCCTGCTCCCATCTCCTTAATATTTTATGTATTCTTGTTGTAAAATGTAAACATGGAGTTCTTTGCAGATAGGTCCTACTCTCCACAGGAGGAGGCAAAGGAACTAAGGGATAGGATCCTTGATTTGCTTGCTAAACTTATAATTGAAGAACTGGAGGAGAGGAAAAGATGCGAGGAGCGATCTACGCAAGATACAGCACAGCAAAACAAAACAACAAGTCGATCGAAGACCAGATCCAGATTTGTAGTAATTACGCTCGAAGTGAAGGAATAGAGGTAGTAAAGGTATATAGCGACAAGGAGACTTCAGGATACCTTGCTCAGAGGGAAGGGCTCAACGAACTGCTTAAGGATGCGGAGGCGAAAGTCTTCGATGTGCTTCTGGTTGAGCACACATCACGATTAGCAAGGGACGGGTATGAGCTGAGGAAGCTAATACACGAGTTCAGGTTCAGGTATCGCATCCCCATAATTTTCGTATCGCAGAACCTCCGAACCGACAGAGAGGGTGATATAGCAGTTATCAAACTTTTCAACATAATAGACGAGCAGTACATAGAAGGGATAAAGGTTGCTACAAAAAGGGGGCTGGAAGGTGTCTTCAGGAGGAGAAAGTGGACCGGAGGTAACCCTCCCTTCGGTTACAGGGTGAAGGATGGTCAGCTTGAGGTAGTTCCTGAAGAAGCGAAGATCGTCAGGGAGATCTTCCAGCAGTATGCTAAAGGGGTAGGACTTAAAACAATCTGTAAACAACTTAATGAGCTTGGGATAAGGACGAGGAAAGGAAATCCCTGGAGTGCATCGTCTCTTTCCGCTCTCATGAAGAACCCTATCTACAAAGGAGAAGTTGTATGGGGAAGGAGGAGGTATGTAAAGGACGGTATAACCGGGAAGGTATATGTAGTAAAAAATGAAGATTACTTAAAAAGGGAAGAACCTTCGCTCAGGATAGTGGAACCAGAGCTGTGGGAAGAGTGTAACAGACGCCTTGCTGAGGTACCGCACGGGAAACCGAAGCACAAAAAGATCCATCCCCTTATGGGGATAGTAAAGTGCGGCGTATGCGGTTACAACATGTCCAAAGAAGGAAACACGCTCTGCTGTTCTTCTTTCAGGACGAGGAAATCCTGTTCTAACAACCTAACTCTGAATTACGACTTCTTATTCAGGTGGTTAGTAGGGCATCTGAAGAAGTTTATAGAGTTGAACAGGAGTGGTCTTGAACAAAGAGTGAAAAGAGGTCTATCCGGTTCAGTTGCAGTAGATTACGAGAGTAAGATAGAATCTCTCAAAAACAAACTCAGGAACCTCTACAACCTGTACTCTGAATCTCCGGATGAGATCTTGAAGGAAGAGATAAATAGAGTAAAGCAGGAAATCAGAGCTTTAGAAAACGCTATCAAAAGTTCAGAGTCGTCTGATATAGATTTAGAAAACATCCTGGAGGAAATAGAAACTATTTTCAAGAAGAAACCTGAAGAAACCAACTACCTCTTAAAGCTTTTCTTCCATAAGGTTGAGATTTCCCCTGCAAACGGAACTGCTCATGTTCGGGTTGTGTTCAACCGCATATTACCCGAGAATTTCGAGATAAGGTCAATTGCGGGGGCGGGATTTGAACCCGCGACCTCCGGGTTATGAGCCCGGCGAGCTACCAGGCTGCTCCACCCCGCGTCAAGTTAATATTATAGCTTCTCTGAGCGGAGCCTTCAAGGAAAAGCTTACTGGCAGCACTCTCCCTTACTCTTCTTCCTCGTGCCCCTCCACAGAAGGAGCACACCCGCCGCCGTTATCAAAGCTCCCAGAAGTAGATCCCTGAGTTCCATGTATCCTTTAAGGTATGGCAAAGATAAAGGAACGTCCAGAGGACTTTTACGTGAGGGAGATAAAGCATCTGGAGTTCGAGTCCGAAGGACGCTACGCGTACTTCCTGATGACGAAGAAGAACCTCAGCACCCTCGAGGCGGTAAGACTCGTGGCCAAGCACCTCGGTGTTCCAGAGGAGAGCGTGGGCTTTGGCGGCCTGAAGGATAAAAGGTCCGTATCCGAACAGTTCATCTCGGTAGATAGACCAACTGAGGTGAGGGATCTGGATACAGAAAACCTAAAGCTAAAGTTTCTCGGATACGGGAACAGGCCTGTAAGCCTGGGTGAGATAGAGGGCAACTACTTCGAGGTGACAATCCGTAGGCTAGGGACAAAGAAAAGGTCCTTCCTGAAGAAGAGGATACCGTTCGTGAAGAGATACGGCTTCGAGAACTACTTCGGGGAGCAGAGGTTTGGCTCGGTGGCGCATGCAGAGGAGTTCATAATCAAGCACCTCCTGAAAAAGGATTACGAAGGGGCTGTCAAAGAATACCTGACCTCCATGAGGGATAGAAGGAGAAGGAAAGCCCTGCTTAAGACCTGGGGAAGATGGAGGGAGTTTTTAAGGCTCATGCCCAAAGGCTCCCACACCGAGCTGAACCTGGTGAGAGGATTGATCAAGGGAAAGACGTTCGAAGAGGTACTTTCGGAGCTTCCCAGGAGCATAAAACTTATGTTCGTCTTCGCCTACCAGAGCTATCTCTGGAACAGGTATCTGAGCACCTTCGTTGTAAGGTACTTCAAACATTGCTCCGTTCCCTTTCTGAAATGGAGGCTCGCCTTCATAACACACATCGAAGACAGGATCTTCGAGGAGATAAAAGACCTCGAGATCCCCTTCCTCGGGACGGAGTTCAGACCCCAGAGCAGAAAGATCGAGCTGATAATGAGGGAAGTACTGGAAGAAGAAGGCTTGACCGAGAAAGATCTCGGAGCTGAGAGGATAGGGATAAAGCTCTTTTCGGACGGGAAGAGAAGGGCTTTCGTCTTTCCCGAAGGTATAAAGATCCTGGAAGAGGGGGAGGATTTCGTAAAGCTCTCCTTTACCCTCCCACCGGGGAGCTACGCTACTGTTCTCTTGAGGAAGCTGCTATGTTCAGATCTATCCTCCTAAAGTAAAAGTCCAATATTTCTTTCCTTCCTCCGACCCTCACTACCTCCAAGACCTTTAAACCCTCCCAGGTATCCAGTCTGAAGCTTCGCGGGATCTCAGAAAGGGCCCTCTTGAAGGCCTCCAGGTCTTCCGTCTTTAGGGTGCACATACCCACCTTTATCTCACCGGAGGGGGAAGTCTTTATCTCTTCAGGGTATGTCATCAGCCTCGAAACCGTTTCCGGCAGATCCGTCCTGGGGCAGTTCACAGGTATGGCCGGAAGGGTATGCTCCTCTTCCCCGTAAGACAAAAGCCTTCCGTCGGCTGAGATCAGTACGTAGATAACCTTGAACCTAAGGCCGTCAGCATCCACGATCGGATCTGTGTGCGTTGCGAGAAGCAAGAAGTACCTATTTCCGAGCTTGAAGGGCAAGAGGTGGAAAGCGTAACTCAGGGCGCTGGAGGTCATCTCAAAGGGCAGGGAAATTCTGTTGTTTTCCAAGACCGAACCCGTCTTTAGATCGATCAGGCTCGTCTTAAGGTAGTAGGGCGTATCACACTTGTCTCCCATCTTTATGGTTATATCCCTGTCGAACAAGCT
>WFPN01000126.1 GCA_015487535.1 Aquificaceae bacterium | reverse complement strand
CGGGGGACGTGCTCTGGGCCTCGTAGTACCTCTCCATGTCCTTCTCGCTTTCTGGAAGGAAGGGTATGCCGCTTATCCTGGCGAGTCTCTGGAGGCCTTTCTTGAGGGACCTGACCGCTAGGGCCTGAAGATCCCTGTCGAGGGTTGTGTATATCTTCAATCCACCCTGTAGGGCTATATCCCCGTACCTTTCAGCCAGATACTCCTTTATCATGTCGAGGACGTAGTCGGACATCCTATACTTGCTGTCTCTGCTCACGACGATGGGCTTGTTTATAGCCGTCTCGTACTCCTCCTGGGTTATGTACCCTTCTTCGAGCATACGTCTGAGAACGTAGTTCCTTCTGGTTTTAGCCAGCTCAGGATTGACAAAGGGGTTGAACTTAGAGGGTGCCTTGGGAAGGCCTGCGAGCAGGGCCGCCTCCTCTAAAGTGAGGTCCTCAACGTGCTTTCCGAAGTAAACTCTCGCCGCCGCCTCCACACCGTAGGCGCCGTTTCCGAGGTATATCTGATTGAGGTAGAGCTCCAGTATCTTCATCTTGCCAAAGGTCCTCTCTATCTTTATGGCAAGCAGGGCTTCCTTTATCTTCCTTCCAAGAGTTCGCTCCCTTGTGAGAAATAGGTTCTTGGCGAGCTGCTGGGTTATCGTGCTACCACCTTGGACCACCCTACCGGCCTTAAAGTTGGCTATCATGGCCCTGATTATCGCCCCTATGTCCACACCGAAGTGTCTGAAGAAGTTCCTATCCTCGGCAGCGACGAAGGCGTATATGACCTTCTTGGGTATCCTGTCTATACTCACGTAGTACCTCTTCTGAACCCCTATGTCCCCGTAGTACCTGTCCCTGTAATCGTAAACTACCGACGCCTGCGGTGGAGTCCACCCCTCCAGCAGCTTAACATCGGGAAGGGTTGAGTACAGGGCTACCAGGTAGATGATCAGGATGGCGCCGGATATACTGAAAAAAATAGACAGAGCTATCAATATCTTTTTTAACATGACAAACTACGTTTGGTAACTATAATATTATACTTTCAACATCAGAATAAGGAGGAGGTTATGGAAAAAGAAAAGCTCGAAGAATGCAAAAAGAGACTCCTTGAAGAGAAGGCAAAGATCCTCGAAAGGTACCTCGCCAAGGAAGAAACCCAGCAGAGGCTCGAAGAGGAATCTAAAGAGCCCAGAGATTGGGAGGATATAGGTCAAATGACCTACACAGAAGAGCTCCTCGACAACCTATCCCAGATAGAAATCAACACCCTAAAGGAGATAGACTACGCCCTTAAGAAGATAGAAAACGGAACGTACGGCGTGTGCGAGAACTGTGGAGTAGAGATAAACTTCGAAAGGCTCTGTGCCATACCTTGGACGAGGTACTGCGCCAAGTGTGCCGAGGAGGTCGAGAGGGAGTCCGGAACCTTCATGCCCTCGTACGGGTTCGAGCCTATCCTGACCGAGGATATAGAGATAGAGAGGGAAGACATAGGGGAAGCCTGAGGGTTTATAATAAAGTCTATGAAGGAGATAGAGCTTAAGATCCAGGGTATGACCTGTCAGCACTGCGTTCGAACCGTCACCAACGCCCTCTCCTCCGTTGGGGGAGTGTCCAAGGTCGAGGTTTCCCTCGAGGAGGGAAAGGCGAGGGTGGAGCTCGACGAGGACGTTCCCCTCGATGAGCTTAAGAAGGCTGTGGAGGAGTGGGGCTACCGGGTAGTGGATTAATTGCGAACACTTCTCATCTGAAATAAATTAAGATAACGATGGTAGAACTTAAAGGTAGGCTGGAGGATCTTAAGGAGAGGTTTGAGAACATAAAGGCCGTTCTTGATCCCGGGAAACTCGAGGAGGAACTGAAGAGTATAGATAAGGTAATGTCCTCTCAGGGCTTCTGGGAAGACCAGGAGAAGGCTAAGCAGACCGTTCAGAGGAGGAAGTGGTTGGAGGAGACTATAGAGCATCTTGAGACCATAGAGTCCTCCCTAAGGGACGTGGAGGAGCTTTCCGAAACAACCCCCGAAGAGGACACGGACACCTGGGCCATACTCGAGGACGAAGTTGAGGAGGTGGAGAGGAGGATAAGGGACCTCGAGCTCAAGACTTACCTCTCGGGGGAGATGGACGCCAAGAACGCCTACCTAACAGTTCAGGCGGGAGCGGGTGGTACAGAGGCATGCGACTGGGCAGAGATGCTCCTAAGGATGTACCGCAGGTGGGCCGAAAGGAAGGGCTACGAGGTTGAGGTGGTCGATATAACGCCCGACGACGTGGCAGGGATAAAGAGCGCCACCCTCCTGATAAAGGGTCCGTACGCTTACGGATACCTTAAGGGGGAACAGGGCGTTCACAGGCTCGTGAGGATCTCGCCCTTCGATGCGAACGCCAGAAGGCACACCTCCTTTGCTGCCGTGTCCGTTATGCCCCAGATAGACGAGGATATAAACATAGAGATAAGGGATGAGGATCTTAAAGTAGAAACCTTCAGAGCCTCCGGGGCGGGAGGACAGTACGTGAACAAGACGGATACAGCTGTCAGAATAACCCACATCCCGACGGGCATAGTGGTATCCTGCCAGCAGGAGAGATCCCAGTTCCAGAACAAGAGGAAGGCTCTGGAGCTTCTGAAGGCAAAGCTCTATCAGCTTGAACAGCAGAAACTCATGGAGAAGAAAAAGCAGTACGAAGGGGAGAAGACAGATATAGGCTGGGGACATCAGATAAGATCCTACATATTCCACCCTTACAGGTTGGTTAAAGACCTTAGAACGGGATACGAAACCGGGAACGTGGACGCAGTTATGGATGGGGAGATCGATGAGTTCATAGAGAACTACCTCAGATGGAGCGCTGAAAACAAGAAAAATTCGTAAATCTGAATATCAGAATATCCTTAAATAAGCACATTAATAC
>WFPN01000125.1 GCA_015487535.1 Aquificaceae bacterium | reverse complement strand
GAGCTGTAGGCTCTGTATAATATATGTATGGTAGAGGTTGAGAAGCTACTGAAGGAAGGTCTAACCTTCGACGACGTTCTGCTTGTTCCCGATTATTCAGAGGTCCTACCTCACGAGGTGGACGTTTCCACATACATAACCAAGAACATAAGGCTCAACATCCCGATAGTCTCGGCCGCGATGGACACCGTTACCGAGGCGCGCCTGGCGATAGCCCTGGCCCGTGAGGGTGGTATGGGGATAATCCACAGGAACATGCCCATAAAGGATCAGGCGAGGGAGGTGGAGAAGGTCAAGAAGTCCGAGAGCGGTATGATCCTCAACCCCGTTACTGTCCGGCCCGAGGCCACCGTGAGGGAGGCTCTGGAGATAATGGAGAGGTACAGGATCTCGGGAGTCCCGGTCGTGGACGAGAACGAGAAGCTTGTTGGGATACTCACCAACAGGGACCTCAGGTTCATAAAGCCCACCGACTACGAGAAGCCAGTATCCGTCTTCATGACAAAAGAGAACCTGATAACGGCCCAGGAAGGAATAACCCTGGAGGAGGCCACCGAGATACTCCAGAAGTACAAGGTAGAGAAGCTCCCCATAGTGGACGGGGAAGGGAGGATAAAGGGCCTGATAACCATAAAGGACATAGTAAAGAGGAAGAAGTATCCCAACGCCTGCAAGGACGATCTGGGGAGGCTGAGGGTCGGTGCCGCCGTTGGAACCGGGGATGATACCCTTGAAAGGGTTTCCGCACTGGTGGAGGCAGGGGTAGACCTCATAGTTGTGGACACGGCCCACGGCCACTCGAAGAGGGTTATAGAGACGGTCCGGAAGATAAAGGAGAGCTTCCCGGACATAGAGGTTGTTGCTGGAAACGTGGCGACAGCCGATGGTACCAAGGCTCTAATAGAGGCCGGGGCGGACGCCGTCAAGGTTGGGGTAGGTCCTGGATCCATCTGCACCACGAGGATAGTGGCGGGCGTTGGAGTTCCCCAGATAACGGCCATAATGGAGGCTTATAGCGTTGCCAAGGATTACGGGGTACCGATTATAGCGGACGGCGGGATAAGGTACTCGGGAGATATAGTGAAGGCCCTAGCGGCCGGGGCGAGCGTGGTGATGCTCGGGAACCTCTTGGCCGGCACGGAGGAGGCTCCGGGAGAGACCATATACTACCAGGGGAGAGCCTACAAGGTCTATAGGGGTATGGGATCGCTCGGGGCGATGATGTCGAGGCTCTCCTCCGACAGGTACGGGCAGGACCAGATGGAGAAGTACGTTCCGGAAGGGATAGAGGGAAGGGTCCCCTACAAGGGAAGGCTCAGCGATATCGTTTACCAGCTTGTTGGAGGACTGAGGTCCGGGATGGGATACACCGGCTGCAGAACTATAAGGGAGCTCCAGGAGAAGGCCAAGTTCGTGAGGATAACCTGGGCCGGATACAGGGAGTCCCACGTCCACGACGTTCAGATAACGAAGGAAGCTCCCAACTACTGGGTGGAGTGAGAGGATGCAGTTCAGGGAGACGGATCTTCCGGGTGTAGGTAAGAGGTACACCTTGGAGCTCGAGGACGGTGGAGAGCTCACCCTGATAATCCACAACACTGGGAGGAGGGAGCTCTACATAATCGAAGAGGATGAGGAAGAGCCTACCTGCGTAATCTCTCTCACCGAGGATGAGGCCAAGGAGCTCGGATTCCTCCTCGCCGGAACCACCTACCAGCCCGTGGCTCCCGAGAGGATGGAGCTGATAATGAAAGAGATGGTTATGGAGTGGGTAAAGGTGGGGGAGAGATCCAACCTGGTGAACAGGACGATAGCCGAGGCCCAGATAAGAAAGAAGACGGGGGCCTCAATAGTGGCCATAATCAGGGAAGAGGATATGCTCGTAAATCCGGATCCCAACACAACCCGCATAATGCCTGGGGATATACTCGTGGTGGCCGGGACGAGGCAACAGATAAAGAACTTCCTAGAGTACTGCGGCGACTGCTCTACTTAAGCTATGGACCACTCTCTGACATTCCTCCAGATAAATACCCTTTTCATACTCATGTTCCTCACCGCCCATATCCTAAAAAAGGTCAGCGTTCCACCCATAATCTCCTTTCTGCTGATCGGCTTCGCCTCAAAGTTCTGGATCTCCCACGAGAGCACCCAGCTCATAGAGCTGTTTAAGGAAGCGGGAATAATACTCCTCTTCTTCTTCATAGGCCTGGAGTACTCCTTCGAGAGGCTCAAGAACATGGTCTCGGTTCTAAGGCCCGGTATCGTGGACCTTCTCTTCAACTTCTTTCCCATATTCCTCCTCGCACGGCTCTTCGGGTTCGATCTGGTAACCTCCCTTCTCATAGCCGGGGTCTTCTACCCGTCGAGTACATCGATAGTGGCCAAGCTTCTTATGGACTTCAAACGTCTAGCCTCCCCCGAGGCAGAGCTCCTGATAGGCATACTCATATTCGAGGACCTGGTCTCCATAATGCTCCTCTCGATACTCATACCCGTGGTTGAGTTCGGAAGCGTGGAGCCGAAGACCATACCGGTCAGCCTTGTAAAGATACTCCTGGTCCTCGTGATCTTCTACCTTCTGCACAGGTTCTTAATACCGCGGGTCCAGCACTGGCTCGACAGGGCTTCGGAAGAGGAGAGCTTCGTCTTCTTCCTGCTCGGCATCACGATGGTTGTGGGCGTGTCCTTTAAAGATCTCGGGCTCTCCGAGGCTCTCGGGGCCTTCCTGCTCGG
>WFPN01000124.1 GCA_015487535.1 Aquificaceae bacterium | reverse complement strand
TTGCAAGCCTTCCGTAGTTCTTCATATCTATCTCGAGCATACGCCTGTTCGGTATTCCTGTGAGAGGGTCCGTAGAGGCCAGATGGCTCAGCTTTATCGTTCCGACTATGTGCTGGCAGAGGATCTTCAGGTAGCTCTCGTTAACCTTGTCCATGTCCTCCTTGAAGCTGAACACGAGCCCTCCCCGGGTCTCCTCGTCGAGCTTGAAGAGAACTATGCTCCTGCACCCCCTCTTCCCTCTCTCCTTAAAACAAACGGGCTCACCCGTATCCGATCTCACGCCCTCACTCCCGCTTCTGTAGAATCCAATCAAGTTCTCCGCCTGCTCGGGGGTGGTTCTGCTCGAGGGTATGCTCATGAGGATCCTGCCGCTCTCCTTGTCCTCTATTACGAAGAGAGAGGATCTCGCGCCGAATATCTCGTCTATTCTGTCCAGAACGTTCCTTACGAACCCGGGCACCTCTTCAGGCGAGTTCACCGGGCTGAGGGCTGTCTCCGTTATGAGCTCGAGCTTATCGAACCTGTTTTTGGTATCCCTGGCGTAGTTGCTCAGGAGCCTGCCTATAAATCCGAACTCGTCCTTGGCACCCTTTATGTCCGAGAGATCGAGGTCGTAATCCCCAGCCTCCAGCGACTCGAGGGCCTTTCTGATCCTGAGTACGGGGTAGTTTATAAGGCGGGCCCAGAGGAGGTAGGACAGACCGAGGAACAGGAGAAGGATCAGATAGGTACGCAGGTAGAGCACAACCCTGTCCTTTATAAGTGCGTGCAGTATGTTCCCCGAGGGAACTACCACGTACATGCTGGCGTTCGTAAAGCCGCTCTCGTAGGAGACCAGAACATCACCCTCATGCACCTGGGGCCTCTTCCCAAAGTAGAACTCTGCCCCGTACCTCGATATGGCCCCGAGCCTCTTCGAAAGTATGCTCTTTAGGTAGGGAACGCTGTGGCAGAAGGCGTACTTTCCGCCCTCCTTGTTTATGACGGAGATGCCGAGCCAGGTGTCGGGCAGTATGTGGAAGTAAAAGGATTTGTTCCCCGAACGCACAAGAGCATCCCTCAGAACCTTTTCATCCACCTTTCCTAAAAGGTACTCACCATCGTAAGCGCAGGTTATGTATCCACCGAAGAAGGGTCTTACAGCATCCAGACCTTCTCTGCGGATCGCGTCCGCCAGGGCCATGTCGGCCTGGAAAAGGCTCAGGATCGTGTTTCTGATAGCGGTTGTTCTGAAGAGGGCAGCCCTCTCGCTCGCTATCCTTATCTCCTCCTTCACCTCCCTGTACGAGAAGAGGACATCAACGCAGAAGGTCAGGAACATGGATGCGAAAACTATAAGGGCGAAGAGGGAGACTACCTTCACCGGGTAAGACCTTATCCCTACCCTGTCCTCGATGAAGGAGTTCACCCGGGAGAAGAGGCTCATGGGTAATAAATGATATCAGGAAGAGTAGGTGAGGTCATGGTACAGGGAGAGGAGAGCCTTCGCTCCCTCACCGGCTGCCGTTATTATCTGCTTCGCAAAGATGTTGGTACAGTCCCCTGCCGCGTAAACACCCCTCTCCGAGGTCCGGTTGTTACAGTCGATGATCACCTCACCCCTCTCGTTCAGGAGTAGGCCGAGCTGACGGGCTAGCTCTGTCCTGGGAACGAGGCCTATCTCAACAAAGACGCCGTCAATCGGAAGCTCGTAAACTTTAGATTCCGATAGGTCTTCCAGCAGGACCGCCGTCACCTTCGAGCCGTCCCCCTTTATCTCCTTAACTGCGTGTCTGAGGAGCAGCTTTACCTTCGAAGAGGATAAGACCTTTTCCCTCAGGATCTCGTCCGCCCTGAGGGTGTCCGTTATCTCGGCTATATAGATCTCTCTTGCATAGTTTATAGGCTGCTCCGCCGCCTCAAAGCCGGCGTTCCCGCCACCCACAACCAGCACCCTGGCCTCCTTGAAGAAGGGGGCATCGCATGTGTAGCAGTAAGAGACTCCCCTTCCTGTGTACTCCCTCTCGCCGGGAACGTTAAGTTTTCTGTGCTCCGAACCAGTGCAGAGAAGGAGGCTCTTCGAGACGAACTCTTTCCCTGACATTGTCCTGCTCACAAAACCCTCTCCGTCCTTCTTGACCTCTACAACCCTGTCGAGCAGGGGCTCTATACCGAAGTGGCCCATGTGTTCCATCATCTTCTCCACGAACTGGACCCCGTCTATCTCCGAGTAGCCCAGGAAGTTCTCTATCTCACCCGACGTGAGAACCTGGCCTCCAACCGCTTCTGTTACAAGTAGGAAATTCATCCTCTTCCTGGCAGCGTATATGGAGGCAGATATGCCCGCCGGTCCCCCTCCGATTACAAGGAGGTCATAGATACCTTCCCTCATCCCTCCAGCCTCCATAATAGTATTTTGCCTTTCTCTCGCCCAGTATGCTCTTTGCATAGTTAAAGCCGTACATAGGATCGAAGGGCATCATGTCCGAACCGAAGATCATATCGACTCCGAGCTCATCGAGCATACCTATAGGGTTTATCCTCGAGCCTCTCTCCCTCCCCAGCGCTTTTAGATAGGTTTCTCTGAAGAATGGGGTGAAGTTTGGCTGCATACAGAGGAGGAGTCTCAGCTCCTTAGCCCTCAAAGCCTGATCTCTGGTTATCAGCTCAGCGTGTTCTATCCTGTGGTAGGGAAGTTTCGGCCTCACAACCTCAAAGGCCCTCAGACACTCCTCTACGGCCCCGTCCCCTATAGCGTGTAGGGCCACCCTCAGGCCCTTGGACTCAAGCTCCTCCACCGCCGAGGCTATCTCCCTGTAGTTTTTAAGAAGCAATCCTCTGCTGCTAGTATCCTCGTAAGGCTCCTTCAGGTAAGCCGTCCTCGCACCTATCGAGCCATCGACGAAGATCTTTACCCATCCGAGCCGGAACCTTTTCGATCTTCTAACAACATCAACGACCCTCTCATGATCCTCGTAGTAGGGCATAAGTACCACACTGACCGGAATATCCTCGAGACCTGCGTAAACCTCGGCGAGATCTCCGTCCACGAAGTCGTGGATCTCCACCACACCCATCGAGGCAGCTTCCCTGAGTCCTTTCATGATAGCCTTGGCCATATCATTCCCCTTCGGCTTAAGGAGTGAAGCCACCCTCCAGAGTTCCTCCTCGTAAAGGTACCCTCTCTCGGGATCGAACTTATCGCTCTTTTCCAGCCCGATCGTATCTATCAGCCTGCCGTTCACCACCCCAACGTGGGCATCCATCCTCAGGAGGAGGACAGCTTTGGGTATATCCTCCAAATGCTCCCTCTCCAGGGAAGTCCCCAGGCTCTCCTCCCTCCAGCCCCATCCCAAGACGACCTCCTTGGGCAAGCTCAGGATCATGTTTCTCACATCCTCAACGCTCCTCGCTTTCTCTAAGGGGACATCTCTGAAGGCGAAGAGCTCAAGATGTGTGTGGGCATCAACGAACCTCATGGGTTAAAATTTTTGCCATTATGAGAAAAAAGGTAGAGTGCAAACTCCATCAGAAGATAGTAAACGGGGAGTCCCTTAGCGAGGAGGACTACAAGGAGCTTAGCGATATAGTTAAGGAAGTTCTCAAATTCATGGCTACCGAGAAGATAATCCCCTCACCCCAGAACTACGAGAGGTGGTTCCTCATATTCTGCTACGCTAAGGAGAAAGGGCTATCCCTCTCGAAGGCTCAGCTGATCGATCTCTACCTCGATCTGTACAACGTCAAACTCGATAGGGAGGTGGAGGAGTCGGCGAGTCTCGTAGAGAGGGTAGCTGAGGAGCTCTTCGATGAGATACAGAAGCTGCTAAAGAGCGTGAGCGAGCACGATAGGGGTATATCGGAAGGGGGAAGGAGGCTCGAAGAGATCGCAGCGTCGGACCTTGGAGAAGACATAAAGATGGTGCTGGAGCGGATAATGGGGGAGGTCAAAGAGCTAAAGGATGTAAACAGAAAGTTTATAAACAAGCTGGAGGAGCAGAAACACGAGATAGAGAGACTCAGGGAAGAGCTCAGGAAGGTAAAGGAGGAAGCGAACATAGACCCGCTGACGGGCCTGAGGAACAGGAGATCCTTCGAAAGGGCCCTCTCCGAGTTCTTTAGAGACTTCAAGCGGTTCGGCTATCCTTTCTCCGTGATCATGCTCGATCTCGACGATTTCAAAGAGATAAACGATACCTACGGCCACCTCGCCGGAGATAAAGTGCTCAAAGAGGTTGGCAACATACTCAGGAACTACCTGAGGGCAAAGGATGTGGCGGCGAGGACCGGAGGTGAGGAGTTCACAATAATACTTCCGGGTATAACCAAGGATGAGGCCATGCTGGTGGCGGAAAGGCTCAGGAAGGTTATAGCCAACCACACGGTGGAACACGAAGGCAAGAAGATAGACTTCACCGCCAGTTTCGGTGTTGCCGAGATGAGGGAAGGCATAGAGAACCCCGAAGATCTCATAAGGGAAGCGGACGAGAAGTTGTACATGGCTAAGAGAACGGGCAAGGACAAGGTGGTGGGTTAGGCCACCTTCTCGCTACCCTTGAGGTACTTCTTAAGGAACATACCCGTGTAGGAGCTGGGGTTCTGGGCTATCTCCTCCGGGGTTCCAACCGCCACGATCTGACCTCCCTTCTCACCCCCCTCAGGACCGAGATCTATAACCCAATCGGCACACTTTATGACGTCCAGGTTATGCTCTATCACCACCACTGTGTTCCCCTTGTCCACCAGCCTCTGGAGAACGTCTATCAGCTTCTTTATGTCGTCCATATGTAGCCCTGTGGTGGGCTCGTCCAGTAAGTAAAGGGTTCTTCCCTTCTCCCTCTTGGAGAGCTCCCTCGCAAGCTTTATCCTCTGGGCCTCTCCCCCAGAGAGCGTTGGAGCCGGCTGGCCGAGCTTCAGATAACCTAGGCCCACGTCTTTAAGGAGCTGGAGTTTCCTTCTTAGAGAAGGTATGTTTTCGAAGAACTCGTAGGCCTCGTCTATCGTCATGTCCAGGACCTCTGAGATGTTCTTGCCTTTGTAGAGTATGTCCAGGGTCTCCCTGTTGTACCTTCTGCCCTTGCAGACGTCACAGGTAACGTAAACGGGGGGCAAGAAGTGCATCTCCACCTTTATAACGCCTTCACCCTGGCAGGCCTCGCATCTACCCCCCTTCACGTTGAAGGAGAACCTTCCCGGTTTGTACCCCCTCGCCTTTGCCTCGGGGGTGTTTGCGAAGAGATCCCTTATCTGATCGAAGACCTTTGTGTAGGTGGCGGGATTGCTCCTCGGGGTTCTACCTATCGGGGACTGGTCCACGTTTATCACCCTGTCGAAGTGCTCGAGCCCCTCTATCCTCTCTACCTTTCCGGGTATCTCCTTGGACCCGTAAAACTCTGCCTTGGCGTACTTGTAAAGAACGTCATATATGAGCGTAGATTTACCACTTCCGGATACACCAGTTATGCATACCAGAAGCCCGACCGGTATCTCCACATCTATGTTCTTAAGGTTATGCTCCTTGGCCCCTACTATCCTCAAGAACTTTCCCTTAGGCTTCCTCCTTTTGGTAGGCACCGGTATCTCCAGCCTGCCAGAGAGATAGGCACCCGTTAGGGATCTTGGGTTCTTCTCTATCTCCTCCACCGTCCCGGTAGCTACAACCTCACCGCCGTTCTTGCCCGCCCCCGGCCCAAGCTCCAGGATCCAGTCGGCGGACTCTATCGTTTCGGGATCGTGCTCGACCACTATAACGGTGTTCCCTATGTCTCTTAGCTCTTTCAGGGTATTTATCAGCCTGCTGGTGTCCCTCGGATGGAGACCTATCGAGGGCTCGTCGAGGACGTAGAGGACGCCCGTTAGCTTGGACCCAACCTGGGTGGCGAGCCTTATCCTCTGCATCTCACCGCCCGATAGGGTGGTAGCGCTCCTCGAGAGGGAGAGGTACTCGAGGCCCACGCTAACTAAGAAGCCGAGCCTCTCGGAGATCTCCTTTATAAGCCTCTCTCCTATTATCAGGTCCTTCTCACCTAGCTTTGAGGGGAGCCCCTCTATCCACTCCTTGGCCTTGGAAACAGGCAGGTCCGTTATGTCCCATATGCTCTTGCCGTCTATGAGGACCGCCAGAGCCTCCTCCCTGAGCCTCGACCCACCGCAGGCTGGACAGGGCTTCTCAACTATATACTCTTCTATCCCCTCCCTTATCCTCTCGGATTCCTCTTCCAAGAAGCGTCTCTCTAGGTGCTTAACTATACCCTCGAACTCGAACTCCTGGGTGGTCCCGTAGAGGAGGATGTTCTTTGCCCTTTTGGGAAGGTCCTTGAACCTGGTTCTGGGGTTAATTCCGAGCTTTCTAAGGACGTTAGCTACGGGGAACTTTATGTAGCTAAAGAGGGAAGACTCAGCTATCCTGAAGGCGTATATGGCGGGCTCCTCCTCGTCCACGAGAAGCCCCACGTCTATCTCCCACTTGACTCCCAGGCCTTTGCATGAGGGACAGGCCCCGTAGGGGGAGTTGAAGGAAAAGAGCCTCGGGGAGAGCTCTGGTATTGAAAAGCCGTGGTCGGGGCATACGAGCTTCTCGCTGAAAAGCTCCTCCTTACCGCTCTCAACCTCCTCTATCTTCACGAGGCCGTTGGTTAGCTCGAGAGACTTCTCTATGTCGGTAAGCAGACGCGCCCTCTCCTCCTCTTCCAGGGTGAGTCTATCTATCACTATGTCTATGTCATGCTTCTTGTTCTTTTCCAGAGGCGGGACCTCTATCACCCTCCTCAGCTCCCCGTCCACCTTGACCCTCCGGTATCCCATCCTGTCTATGTTCCTCATCAGATCCCTGAACTCTCCCTTCCTCCCCCTCACAACGGGAGCCAGGACCATGATCCTTTTGCCCGAGTACTTTTCCACGATCTTGTCCAAGATCTCGTGGGCAGAAAGCCCCTCTAAGAGACGACCGCAGACGGGACAGTGGGGCTTTCCTATATTCGCCCAGAGGACCCTCATGTAGTCGTAGATCTCCGTCACCGTCCCTACTGTGGACCTGGGGTTCTTGGAGGTTGTCTTCTGGTCTATCGCTATCGCAGGGGAGAGCCCCTCTATCAGGTCCACGTCGGGCTTTTCCATAACTCCAAGGAACTGACGGGCATAGGAGGATAGGGATTCGACGTACCTCCTCTGACCCTCCGCGTATATGGTGTCAAAGGCGAGGGAGGACTTCCCCGAACCGGAAGGCCCCGTTATGACAACGAGTTTGTTCTTCGGTATCTCTACGTCTATGTTTTTCAGGTTGTGTTGCCTGGCGCCCCTTATTACTATCCTGTCCATAATTTTTTCAATTTACTCCCTGATGAGAGAACACGACAGTCCTGTTCTTCCCCTCCCTTTTAGCCTGATAGAGAGCCTTGTCGGCCTTGTGGAGCAGGTTCTCAAGCGCGCAGTCTTCGGGCTCGCAGGAGGCAACCCCGGCGCTAACGGTGAGTCTGAAAGCCTCCGATCCTTCCCTGAACACGACCTTAGAGAAGCTCTCCCTGATCCTCTCCGCTACCTTTGCAGCCTCCTCCAGATTCGTGTGAGGGAGCAGGATAAGGAACTCCTCACCCCCGTACCTCACGGGCATATCCGTTCTCCTGATGTTCTTCCTGATGACGTCGGCGAACTTGATGAGAACCTCGTCTCCCTTCTGGTGACCGTACCTGTCGTTTATCTGCTTGAAGTTATCCAGATCCAGCATGATAAGTGAAAGAGGATAGCCGTACCTTCTTGCCCTCTCCAGCTCCCTGTTACCCTCCTCCTCGAAGTAAAACCTGTTGTAGAGCTTGGTGAGGTGATCCTTTATGGCCCTCTCCATGAGCCTTCTCTTCTCTATTTCTTCCCTCACTATGAATGAGAATATGAAGGCCAGGCTCCTGAGTATCTTTCCGTCCTCCTCGGTAAAGGGCTTATCGCTCCTGAGCCTTCCTACAGACAGGCTTCCAAACGGTTCCTTGTCTCCCAGAACGGCAACTAGTTTAGCCTTCAACCCTATCCTCTTCCACTCTTCCACAGCCCTATCGTAGCTCTGGTAGTCGTTCACTATAAGGTATCCTCTCTTTATCGCCTCCCCGAAGGCGCTCCTCCAGACCGGGACCTTGAATTTTTCGGGATCGTACTCACCGCTCTTGGCTATAAAGCTCGACACCTTCGTGTAGTAAACGTATCCCTCCTTCAGCTCTCCTATGGCGGCCCCGTCCGCTTCAAACAGCTCGGCCACGCTGTCGAGTATCCCCCTCCAGTTGTCCCTCTCGTACTCTCCGCTCGCTACCCTCTCGATTATGCTCAGGAGTTTTTCGATCTTCTCCTCACACTCCATCACGGAACCTCCGTACTCAGTAGTATTTTAACCCCCCTGTCGCCCGCCTTCGCCGAAGCGCTCCCAACCAAATCCCCTTTCTGGACCTCCGCCATGGGGGATCTGCTCACCCTAGCACTCACTATAAGCTCTCCCTCTATAAGCTTGTCCTGTCTTATCTTGTGCTTGCCCGTTATCTTAAATCTGTATGGGAACTCAGGGTTCCTGACCCTGAGAACAGCTATAGGCTGCGGATCCTCCGGGCTCTTCACCGCTATTATCAGAAAGAAGTCTCCTTTGGGTAGCTTATCCCTCAGCTTCTCGTCCAGGAGAACAACGCCTTCTACAAACTGGTTCCTGTACCTTTCGAGCTTCTTCTTCCCCTCCTCACCCCTGTACTCCTTCGGCAGATCCTGGCAGGACACTATCAGAAAGCCCACTAGCAGCAGTATCAGAGTCCTCAGAACCTCACCTCCTTCACGGACTTTCTCTTCCAGTATCCAACGCTTCTGCTGACCTCGTAGAGCGCCTTCTGGAGCTCGACAAGCTCCGATATCCCTTTGAGAGCAAGGTCGAGGAGGTTGTCTAGCTCGTCTCTCGAGAAGGTGTGCTCCTCCCCCATAGCTTGGACCTCGGAGAACTTCCCGCTTCCGGTTCCAACCACGTTCATATCAACCTGGGCTGTCGAGTCCTCCTCAAAGTTAAGATCTAGCATGGGCCTGCCGCCGACTATGCCCACGCTCACGGCAGCGACGAAGTCCTTTACAGGAACGCTGGTGAGAATACCTTCCTCGTACAGCTTTATAAGAGCGTCCGCAACCGCGACGAAGGCCCCCGTTATTGAGGCCGTTCTGGTTCCGCCATCCGCCTGTATGACGTCGCAGTCAACCCATATAGTCCTCTCACCGAGCTTGGTCAGATCCACAGCGGTCCTCATCGCTCTGCCTATCATCCTCTGTATCTCGTGGGTTCTACCGCTTATCTTTCCCTGAACCGATTCCCTTATGTTCCTCGTGTGAGTAGCTCTCGGGAGCATCGAGTACTCCGCCGTTATCCATCCCTGCCCCTTCCCCTTCAGGAAAGGTGGGACAGTGTCCGTCACAGAGGCAGCGCATATTACCTTCGTGTTCCCGAACTCTATCAAGCACGAGCCCTCTGGATAACTCAGGAAGTCCCTGATTATCCTTACCGGCCTTAGCTCGTCCTCCTTTCTACCGTCCTTACGCATAGCTGAACTATTTTAAATCAATACGTTCCATGAAGCTCCTAACCTTGTTCTTCCCCTCTCTCTTAGCCTGATAGAGAGCCTTGTCGGCCCTCAGGACAAGCCTCGGCACATCGTCGTCCCTGGTAAGCTGTGCCACGCCGAAGCTTGCCGTAACCATGAGTTCGTCTTTGAACCTGTAAGACTGGATCTTTCTTCTTATCTTGTCGGAGATGGCAACCGCCCTCCTGAGGTTCTTTCCCGGCATAAGGATTATGAACTCCTCGCCCCCCCATCTAGCGATTATGTCCGCTTCTCCAAGGTTTTCCAAGGCTATCGAGGCTACCTTCTTTATAACCCTGTCCCCGAAAGGGTGGCCATAGGTATCGTTTATCTGCTTAAAGTTATCTATATCGAATATTACCAAGGAGAGGGGCTCCCCGTTTTTCCTAGCGTTTTCAACCTCTCTGCTGAGTATCTCCTCGAAGGCTATTCTGTTTAGTATCCCGGTCAGGTTATCGGTTCTCGCTATCCTCTCCCAGACTTCCCTGTACCTCTCCGACATCCAGGCGTAGAAGTAGAAGATAACCGTTACGAGGGAGTAGCTGAGGTACGCATCCAGCAAAGACTCCGTCCACAGCTTGCCGGCGATGAGCACAAAAATGAAGTGGACCAGTAGATAGCCCGCAGACCAGTAGATACCTCTTCTGCCCTTGAGAACAAAGGAAAGGGCGGGAACAACGCTAAGCCATACGAAGCTAGATTTGTCTTCGGGCAGCTCGTCGAAGATGGCCACGATGAAAACGGAACCAAACAGCAGTATGGCGAGGGTCGCGAGAGCATCTATGTTTTTGTACTTTCTAGCTATAAAGGGGGTGAGAAAGAGGAGTATCCCGACCAGGAGCTCCGAAAGGGCAACGGCAAAGTCGTTCTCAGAGAAATCCATGATCGAGTACATCAGGGCGGCTATCGACCCGATGAAGGAGAGAACGGTAAGCAGGGCTATCCTTAGAAAGGCCGTTCTGTATATTAAGGGATTGGGCGATCTCTCCTGAGGAGGTATTATGCTATCTACGAAGGCTCGGAACCTACCCCTTAACCCCATTAAGTAGTCTATCGTTGCCTCTATTAAAGCATATAATTTATAAATATGGCGAAGAAAAAAGAGGAGCTAAAGGTTGAGAGCCTCGAGGGAGAGGTTCAGGAGCTAAAGAAGAGCTTATTCGGTATATTTGAACATCTACTACCACCCAGGGAGGTAAGGGAGGAAGTAATCAGGAACGTTTACAACATAGAGCTTTCACTTCTTAAGATAGCTAAAGCGCTTCTAGATTATCAGGTGGAGAGCCTAGAGAAGAAAGTGGAGGGAAGATCTAAGAAGAGGAAGGCTCAGAAGATAGAGGTAGAAGGTTAGAACCTCCCTTTTATTTCGTATCCACAGCTCCTGCATCTGCCCCTTTCCAGGTCGATCTTCGTTATCATGTACCCCTTTCTACCTATAACCTCGTTTCCGCAGTTAGGACAGAAGGTGCTCTCGTGTTCGTTCCCGAAGAGATTGCCCACGTAAACGTACTCGAGACATGCCTCCTTCCCTATCCTGTAAGCCTTCTCAAGATCCTCCACCGGTGTGGGAGGCAGATCGGTGGCCTTGTAGTAAGGGAAGAACCTCGACAGATGCCATGGGACCCACGGGGCGAGCTCGTTCGCTATCCACTCGGATATCTTCCTTACCTGGTTCTCGTCCAGGTAGCGTGGCACGAGAAGTGTGGTGAGCTCTACCCACTTTCCCCTCTCGAAGACGAACTTTATGGTTTCGAGGACGGGCTCTAACCTCCCTTTAGAGTATTTTCTGTAAGACTCGTCCGAAAAGAACTTCAGGTCTATGCTGTACGCGTCCATATACCTGTCTATCTCCTCGAGGGGTTCGGGGTTTATGTACCCTGCGGTAACCATCACGTTCTTGAGGCCCCTCTCCTTTGCAAGCCTCGCCACATCTATCATGTACTCGGCGAAGATAGTTGGATCTGAGTAAGAGTAGGATATGCTCTCGCAGCCTTCCTCTAGGGCCTTTTCCACGACAAGCTCCGGTGGAACGTTGGTATCCTCAAAGAACCTGTTCTTGAAAACCTCTCCCTTGGGAACCTGAGATATCTCCCAGTTCTGACATCCCTTGCAGTGTAGGTTGCAACCGGGGGTGGCTATCGTAAGGGTTCCGTGTCCCGGATAGAAGTGGAAGAGAGGTTTCTTCTCGATAGGGTCTATAGCCGCCGATATAAGGGATCCATAAGTGTAGGTGTAGAGCTTTCCACCGTGGTTAACCCTCACCCCGCATGAGCCAACCTGCCCATCCTTGAGTTCGCACCCTACGGGGCAGAGGTAGCACTCCACCTTCCCGTTTACAGGTCTCCAGAACTTCGCTAATGCCTTCATTTCTTTACAATTTATTCATCAATAAATCTAAGTCCATACATATAAACAGTGGTCCGCGGATAACCGCTTAGTACTTAAGTTAAAATACTCCCCATGTACTTCCAAGAGATAATAATGAACCTCCATCGCTTCTGGGCGGACAGAGGCTGTCTTATATGGCAGCCCTACGACGTGGAGGTCGGTGCGGGGACGATGAACCCTGCCACCTTTTTGAAGGTCCTAGGTCCTCAGCCCTGGAACGTGGCCTACGTGGAACCTTCGAGAAGACCTCAGGACGGCAGGTACGGAGAGAACCCCAACAGACTCCAGCACTACTACCAGTTTCAGGTTATCCTCAAGCCAGCTCCAGATGACCCTCAGGGGATATACCTTGAAAGTCTTGAAGCCCTAGGTATAAACGTCAAGGATCACGATATAAGGTTCGTCGAGGACGACTGGGAGTCGCCTACCCTGGGCGCATGGGGTCTCGGGTGGGAGGTCTGGTTAGACGGCATGGAGATAACCCAGTTCACCTACTTCCAGCAGTCCGGCGGGCTCGACCTGGACGAGATATCGGTGGAGATAACGTACGGACTAGAGAGGATAGCCATGTACATCCAGGAGGCGGGCAGTGTATTCGATATAGAGTGGAAGAAGGGGATAACCTACGGGGACATCTTCAAAAGGGCGGAGTGGGAGTGGAGCACCTACAACTTCGAGAAGGCGGACGTCGATATGCTCTTTAGACTGTTCGAGATGTTCGAGTCCGAGTCCAAGAGGCTCGTTGGGGAAAGACTGGTCCTTCCGGCTTACGATTACCTGCTCAAGTGCTCCCATACGTTCAACCTCCTCGACGCGAGGGGAGCTATCTCCGTTCAGGAGAGGGCCAGGTACATACGGAGGATGAGCGGCCTGGCGAGGGAAATAGCCCAGCTCTACTTAGAGCTGCTTAGGTAATATATTGATAGCGATGAGAGACCTCCTCATAGAGATCGGTACAGAAGAGCTCCCTCCTTCCGTTATAGAACCAGCCCTGGACTTTATCAAGGGAAAACTGGGCGAGATCCTCAAGAGGGAAGATATAGAGACCTTTGGAACCCCGAGGAGGCTCGCCTTTTACATCAGAGAATTTGAGGACAGGAAGGAGATAAAGGAGGAGGTGATCTTCGGCCCACCCTGGAAGGTGGCGTTCGACGAGGAGGGAAGGCCCACCAAGGCCCTTGAGGGTTTTCTCAAAAAACACGGGGCGGGCCCGGAGGAGGTATTCAAAGAGAAGAGGGGAAAGGGGGAGTACGCGGCAATAAAGGTGGTTCACGAAGGTAAAAGCAGGCTGGACAATCTGAAGGATAGATTTGAAGACATACTGCTCTCCGTTCCCTTACCCAAGAGGATGAGATGGACCTCCTCCAAGAGAATGACCTTCTCGAGGCCTGTAAGGTGGCTCCTCGCCCTTTACGGCAGCGATGTGCTCGACCTCAGGTTCGGTGATCTTAAGGCCGGGAGAAGAACCCAGGGCCACAGGTTCCTCTCCGGTGGCTGGATAGAACTCGAAGAGGCCTCGGATTACCTGAAGGTCCTTGAGGAGAACCGGGTAATTCCGCAGATAGAGAAGAGGAGGAGGACGGTTCTCGATGGAATAGAGGAGATCGTGAAATCCCACGGTGGTAAGGTGGAGTACCCGGAGGGCCTGGTGGAGGAGGTAACCAACCTAGTCGAGTATCCCTTCCCGGTTCTAGGAAGGTTCGAGGAGAGGTTCCTCGAGCTCCCGGAGAAAGTTATAATCACCGTCGCAGCCCATCATCAGAGGTTCTTCTGTGTATCTAAGGAGGGCAAACTAACTAATCTCTTTATAGGTGTGAGCAACAACGAGCCGAAGACTGACCTGATAAGGAGGGGGTACGAGAAGGTCCTTAGAGCCCGCTTGGAGGACGCCCTCTTCTTCTACCGTGAGGACCTGAAGAACAGGCTTGA
>WFPN01000123.1 GCA_015487535.1 Aquificaceae bacterium | reverse complement strand
GGGCATCCAGCTTGCCCACGCTGGGAGAAAGGCCGAAGACTACCCTCCCTGGGAGAGGGAGAAGGTTAAGGTAAGGGGATCGAAGAACGCGATAGCCCCGAGTCCCCTACCCTTTGGGAAGAACTGGCTGGCACCCAGGGAGATGACGAAAGAGGACATAGAGGAGGTTAAGAACTCTTACAGGAAAGCCATGAGGAGGGCCGCAGAGGCTGGGTTTGATCTCGTGGAGATACACGCTGCCCACGGCTACCTTATACACGAGTTTCTCTCCCCCGTATCGAACAAGAGGGAGGACGAGTACGGAGGTTCCTTTGAGAACAGGGTGAGGTTCCTTTTGGAGGTTGTGAGGATAGCGAGGGAAGAGCTCTCGGACAGCGTTCCTCTCTCCGTGAGGATATCGGCGGTGGATTACGTGGATGGTGGCTGGACCCTTGAGGAGAGCGTGGAGCTTGCAAAATTACTGAAGGAAGAGGGCGTGGATCTTATAGACTGCTCCTCGGGGAGGATAGTTCAGGAAGAGAGCTTTACCGAGTACCCGGGGCATCAAGTTCCCTTCGCCGAGAGGGTAAGGAGAGAAGCGGGTGTGAGAACGATCGCCGTGGGGATGATAAGGACTTACGAACAGGCGGAGGAGGTAGTTTCCAACGGGAGGGCGGACCTGGTGGCAATAGGGAGGGAGTTCCTGAGAGACTCCTACCTGCCGCTTAGATGGGCAAAGCAGGCGGGGGTTAAAATGGAGATACCCAGGCAGTACACGAGAGCCTGGTGAGGAGGTGCAGGGATGAAAGTCGCTGTATGTAAGGAGCCCAAGAAACCCCTTGCCTTCGAGGAGTGGAACGTACCCGAGATAAGCGAGGATGAGGTGCTCATAAAGGTTCACTACTGCGGGGTCTGTCACAGCGACCTTCATATAGTCGATGGGGACTGGTCCGACTGGGTGAGCTACCCGACGGTTCCCGGACACGAGGTCGCAGGGATAGCAGTAAAGGTTGGTAAGAATGTGAGCTGGATAAAGGAGGGAGACCCTGTCGGCATGCCCTGGATATACTCCTCCTGTGAGGTCTGCGATTACTGCGTTGAGGGAGACGAACCCTTGTGTCCGAACCACGAGATAACTGGGATAACCAAGCAGGGAGGGTACGCGGAGTACATGAAGGCACCGGGGAGGTTCGTAACCAAGATACCGGAGAACCTTGACCTAGCCTACGCTGCTCCTCTATTCTGTGCCGGCGTTACCGTATATGCGGCCCTGAAGCATCTGAACGTAAAGCCCGATGAGCTCGTCGCCGTTCAGGGTGTGGGAGGCCTTGGGCATCTCGCCCTTCAGTACGCCAAAGCGATGGGTGCCAGGGTCGTGGCCATAAGCCACTCGTCCAGAAAGGAAAAGCTGGCAAGGGAGCTCGGAGCGGATCATTTCATAGACACCTCAAAGGTGGACCCTGCGGAGGAGCTCAAGAAACTGGGAGGAGCGGACGTAATACTGACCACGGTATTCAAGGCAGAGGCTATACAGCCCCTCGTAGAAGGTCTCGCCCCAAGGGGGAGGCTCTCGGTGGTGGGAGCAGCACAGGAACCTATACAGGTAGCCTCCTTCGACCTCATCACCAAAAGGATAGTCGTTACAGGTTCTGCGGTAGGTGGTAGGAAGCTCCTCAGGGAGACCCTCCAGTTCTCGGCAGACTTCGGGATAAAGCCCCTCATAGAAGTCCACCCCTTCGAGAAGGTGAACGAGGTTCTCGACAGGGTTAGGAAGGGTGAGGTGGAGCTGAGAGCGGTCCTGAAGATGGTTTAGTAAAAGCCCGCTTAAGAGATCTTCCTAACAGAGTCTATCTCCTTCATGTACCTCTCGCCCCACCTGTGCATGGCATCGAATATCTCCTCCAGACTCCTTCCCAGCTCGGTAAGTCTGTACTCTACCCTCGGGGGGACCTCCGGATAGATCTTCCTCTCTACCAGACCAGCTCTTTCCAGTTCCCTAAGCTGTTTTGTTAGCATCTTCTGGGTTATACCCTGTATAGCTCTCTGGAGCTGGGAGAACCTCTTTGTTCCGGACATGAGTTCCCTTAGGATAAGGAGCTTCCACTTACCGCTTATCAGCTCGATCACAAGCTCAACCGGGCAGTGGTACTTCCTGCCATTCAGTTCCATATTTTCCTCCTTTAGTATCCTAAAGGATAGTATATGAAATAAAGGTAAGTACTTGACAGTATTTCCGCAAGGGTTAGAATTAGCTTCACGAGGAGGGCGAGCCATGGAGGTTATAAGGGGAGTGAACTTCTGGAGTTTCCTCTTCGCCTCCCAGATGGGAGGCTGGGCGATGGTGGTTCTCGACGAGGTTTACGCAAAGTGGTTCGGGCTTTTCGGGCTCTTTCCCGGTATAAAGGACCCTAAGTGGGTCTTCCATCATCAGGTTGACGCGACCCTATTCTCCATACCTCTCGTCCTTCCCCAGGTGTGGAACAGGCTTCCAGGGCCGGGCATAGTTAAGGGGCTTATATACGGAGTCCTGTGGCACGTATTCGTCTTTATAGTTTCTCTAG
>WFPN01000122.1 GCA_015487535.1 Aquificaceae bacterium | reverse complement strand
CTCACGAACACGAGGGACATAGACCTATACCAGACGGGGAAGCTGGTTATCGACGGAGTTTACGTTGATGCTGCCGTCTGGGATAAGACGGAGACAGAACTCCACATAGTAGTGCTGGAAGCTCTTCCGAGGCCGGTTAGGATAGGGGAAAGGGTTAAGTTCCACTTCATAAGGGAGAACGAGGGTAGGTACAGCTTCGAGAGCGTAGTGAAGGATAAATACACGGAGGGTGACCGCCTGGTTTTGGTTCTGGAACACTCCGAGACACTCCACAGGGTCCAGCTGAGGGAGAGCCTGCGCTGGAAGGTGAACGTTCCGGTAGAGTTCGCGGTGGTTGATGACATAACTGAGGAGGCGGCTGCCGGAGCGGACTTCATATCTGGGAGGATAGAAGATATAAGCACTAAGGGTGTTAGGATATGTACGGAGACCTTTATAAAGCCCAGCGAGGGTAAGTACGTGATAATGAACTTCAGCATAGGGGACTACAGGTTCGAGAACATGGTGGGTCAGATAGTTAACGTGAGACCCATGCAGACGCAGGTCTGTATGGGAATAAAATTTTTGAAGGTATCGAGGCAGGAGGAGAAGATAATAGACAGGTTCATACTTGACGAACAGAGGAAGCTGATCAAGTCCTACAAGATAGGCGAAAGCGAGTAGTGATAACATAGATACCTCATGAACAACCGTGTCGTCATAATAGGCCGTCCCAACGTAGGGAAATCCTCTCTGTTCAACAGGCTGATAGGCCGGAGGAAGGCCATAGTAGAGGATATCCCTGGTGTAACGAGGGACTATATAGAGGGTGTAGCCTCCTGGGGCGGGAAAGAGTTCGTGGTGGTGGATACGGGAGGCCTAGTTCCCCAGACCGATGACGAGATACTCAGGAAGGTCAAGGAAGCTATAGATAGGGAGGTAAAGGGGGCCGACGTGGTCCTCTTCGTCGTGAGCGCTAAGGACGGGATAACACCCCTCGACGAGGAGATAGCCAAGCTCCTTTACCCTTACAAAGACAAGGTTTTACTCGTTGTGAACAAGGCGGACACTGAAAAGGAGGAAGAGGCCGCCTTTGAGTTTTACTCCTTGGGGTTTGAAAAGCTCTTTCCGATATCCACCGTTCACGGAAGGGGTGTTGGCGAGCTGCTCGACGAGGTGGTAAAGAGGCTGAAAGAGGGGAAGGTGGAGCTCAGCTACGAGGGTATAAAGATATCCTTCGTTGGGAGGCCCAACGTAGGCAAGTCCTCCCTGCTGAACGCCCTCATGAAGGAGGAGAGGGTTATAGTATCTCCGATCGCCGGCACTACGAGGGATACCGTTGAGGTCCCCTTTCGATGGAAAGGGCAGGACTTCGTTCTCATAGACACGGCCGGCGTCAGGAGACCTTCGAAGGTGGAGTACGGGGTCGAGTTCTTCTCTGTGGGGAGAACCCTGAAGGCGATAGACATATCGGATGTGGTGTGCCTGATAATAGACGCGAGCGAGGGTGTAACCAGGCAGGATAAGAGGATAGGAGGTCTCATAGAGAGAAGGTTCAAGGGATGCGTAATAGTAGCCAACAAGATGGATCTCTGTCCTCTGACCAAAGCGGAGGTGGAGAAGCTGATCCGTAAGGACCTATTTTTCCTCGATTTCGCGCCCATAGCCTTCACCGTGGCCACCGAGGGCAAGGGAGTCGAGGAGGTGCTAGATAGGGCGCTCCTCGTGTACGAGGACTACACAAAAAAGCACAAGACCTCCTTCGTGAGCAGAGCCGTAGAGAAGATAATGAGAGAGAAACCCCCTCCTCACTATCAGGGCAAAGAGGTTAAGGTTTATTACGCCTTCCAGGAGGGGGTGAAACCTCCGACCGTGGTTATCATAACCAACGAGCCGGAAGGATGGAAGGAGAGCTACAAACGCTTCTTCATAAAACGCCTAAGGGAGTACCTAAATATAAGGTACTCACCGATAAAGCTGATCATAAGGGGAAGGGATTGATCACTTTATCAGCTCGCCGAGCTCTTCCGGAGAGCGGGGAAGCCCAACTATATACTTACCGTTCATGCCTATAACTGTAGGCGTCCCGCTCACTCCGATCTCCTGAAGGAGCTTTAGATTACTCTCTATCGCCTTCTTCCCTTCCTCGCACTGGTTTTTGGTGCTTACGTTCTTGTGAATAGAGTCGTAACCTTTCTTGTCGCAGACCATGGCGATAGCCTTAGGCTTGGCCTGAGGATGTATGGGGAGCGGATACAGGATGACCTTTATCTGAACCTTGTTCTTCTCAGCCCAGTCTTTAAGAATGGGAGAGAACCTTCTGCAGAAAGGGCAGTCGGGATCTGTTATGTAGTAAACGTACTTGTCCCCTGCTCCGTAGGTCATGTTCACGTGCTTCTCGAGCTTCTGGAGGACCTCCTGGGATACCGTCATGTACTTGCTGGTGGTCTTCTGGGTCAGGTTTTCTTTGGTATCGACGTTGAAGGCGTTCCCAACTATGAAGGTTTTGGCCTTCGAATCGGTATAAAGGACGACAGGCCTGAGTCCAACCTTAACGACAACCTCACAGAGACCCTCGACGGCCTCCATGGGCTTCACCTCTTCCACCTTAAAATCCCTGTTTATCAGCTTACTCAGGCTGCTTTTTACCTCCCCCGTTCCCGGGCAGGACTTGCTCTGGGCCGCCTTGCACGAGTAAAGGAGTGCCGAACCTACAGCCAAAACGATGAGGGCTTTTCTCATTCCTTACCTCCAGTTTTATCCAAGTATTTTTTCCTGATCCTATTAATATACACCACCGAGTAGTAAAGGATCAGAGAGGCGAGGACAAGTTCAAGGAGAAGCAGTAAACCGTACAGATAAGGGTTCTCAGGTATGTTCGCCAATGTCTTGGCCACCACCAGCAGGTAGAGGCTCCATCCTATGAGGATAAAAACAAGAAGTGCCAAGGAGAAGGCGAGAAGGGGAACCAAAAGCAGGCGGAACAGAAGGAGAATAAACCTCAGCCTGAGTAGGAAGCCGAGCAATTAAACCGTGCCCTCTTCCCTGAGCTCCGTCCTCTGGAGGATGTACTCCTTCCTCATAATAGCCCTGTTAAGGGCATCTACAAAAGCGTTCACGCTCGCCTTTATTATGTCGGTGTCCACGCCCCTACCCGAGGCCTTCACACCGTCGAGCTCAAGAACCACCCTGGCTTCGGCCTGGGCGTCCGTGTTCGGGGTTAGGGCCTTGATAGAGTAATCCAAGAGCTTCGGACTGAGGTCGAGGGCTTTCTGAATAGCTTTTATCGTGGCGTCCACCGGTCCGTTTCCAGTCGCGGTCGCCGTTCTTTCCTCACCTTTGTAGTAGAGCTTCACGGTGGCGGTGGGCATCAGGTTATCCCCGCTCTGGACCTGGAAGTGCTCTACCCTGACCGGTTCCTCATCGCTTATCTTCATGAACTCTTGATATATCAGGGCCTCTACGTCTTCGTCGTATATCTCCTTCTTCTTGTCAGCCAATGATTTCAGCTTTTCGTATATCCGGTCCACATCCTCGTCTGTGTACTTTACCCCGTACTCCTCCAGCTTCTGCTTCAGCGCGTGTCTGCCCGAGTGTTTACCTAGCACTATCCTCCTGCTAGCTGGGAAGCCGACGTCCTCCGCGTTTATTATCTCGTAAGTGAGCCTGTGGCTCAGAACCCCGTGCTGGTGTATGCCCGACTCGTGGGCGAAGGCGTTGTCTCCAACGATCGCCTTGTTGGGTGGAACGAAAGATCCCGTTATCCTGCACAGGAGCCTCGAGCTCTTGTAGATCTCCTTCGTGTTTATATTGGTGTATAGGCCTCCGAAGTAATCCCCCCTGACCTTCAGGGCCATAACAACCTCTTCGAGGGCGGCGTTTCCTGCCCTCTCACCTATACCGTTTACAGTACACTCCACCTGGCGTGCACCGTGCTTCACCGCGGTCAGGGAGTTGGCCACAGCGAGGCCGAGGTCATCGTGACAGTGGACGCTGAGGATGACCTTATCTATGTTGGGAACGTTGTTCATTATATCGCTTATCAGCTCACCGAACTCTTCAGGTATGGCGTAGCCCACGGTGTCAGGTATGTTTATGACAGTTGCTCCGGCCTTTATAACCTCCTCGATTATCTTGTAGAGGAAATCTCTCTGGCTCCTGGTGGCATCCTCGCAGGAGAACTCGACGTCGTCCGTGAAGTTCCTGGCGAACCTGACAGCGCTAACGGCCCTCTCAAGGACCTTGTCCGGTTCCATCTTCAGCTTGTACTTCATGTGTATCTCGGAGGTGGCTATAAAGGTGTGTATCCTCCTTCTCTCAGCCGGCTCGAGGGCTTTGGCGGCCACCTCTATATCCTTCTCTATAGCCCTTGCCAGGGAGCAGATAACAGGCCCCTCTACCTCCTGCGCTATCCTGTTCACAGCCTCGAAGTCTCCCTTAGATGCAACGGCAAAGCCCGCCTCTATGACATCAACGCCGAGCCTCGCAAGCTGCTGGGCCATCTGGAGTTTCTCTTCCGTAGTCATAGAAAAGCCCGGTGCTTGCTCTCCGTCTCTCAGCGTGGTATCGAATATGTAAACCCTCTTGTGCATCATCGTCCTCCGGTTAATTGAAAATTATTCTCAATTATTATAATGTCAACGGGGAGATTTTGTCGGATCACTTCCTCGCTAGGGCCTTCTCAAGAAGGATCTTCTTCACTATGGACTGGAAGGTCTCGACCACCCCCTTGCCCTCTGTGGCAACGGCCTCGATGTACTCTGTTCCCCAAGGGTTACACACAGGCTGGAGCTCGTCTATAGGGAGAGCGTCCGGCAGATCCCTCTTGTTGTACTGAACCACAACGGGCAGTGAGTATAGGTCGAAGCCCTGTTCCTTGAGGACGGCCGCAGTTTCCCTCAGAACGAGGAAGTTTATGTTCTCCCTTTCCTTCGAGCTGTCCACCACAAAGACGAGGCCATCCACCCCCTTCATTATCACCTTCCTCAGAGGGTGGAGCCTGAACTGTCCCGGCGTCGTCAGGACCTTTATGTCTATATCCACGCCGTCTATGTTTATCGAGCTCAGGAACATCTCCACAAAGAGGGTCCTGTTCTCGTCCGTTTCCATGGATATGTAGTCTCCCTTCGTTATTCCCTTCTGATGGAGCTTATCGTAGAGAACCTTTACGTTGGTGCTCT
>WFPN01000121.1 GCA_015487535.1 Aquificaceae bacterium | reverse complement strand
GTTCTCTACCTTGCCACTCACGGCTTCGCCCTATTCACCCAGATGAGGAAGCCTCCTGAGAACGCCATGGAACTGAAGGTGACCGCCTTCGCCTGGGGGTGGATGTTCCAGTACCCCAACGGTAAGATGGTGGTCGCCTCCGCGATAAGGGATACCGAAGACAATAAGTGCAAGCCCGAGGACTGCTACAAGGTGGACGGAGCGCTCCAGCAGTACGTCTATATACCGGCGGGGGTTCCCATAAAGGCCGTTCTCACCTCTCAGGACGTGATCCACTCCTTCTACGTCAGGGCTGCGGGCGTGACCCAGGACATGGTCCCCGGAAGGACCACCTACACCTGGTTCCAGATCAACAAGCCAGGTGAGTACTGGGTGTTCTGTAGAGAATACTGTGGTCAGTGGCACTCGAGGATGTTCGCAAAGCTCAAGGTGGTTCCCAAGGAGGAGTTCGAGAAGTGGCTCAAGGGCGAGGTCGCTGACTTAGATCATGAAGCTGAGAAGTTAGAGGTTGCTAACATAAACCAGAAGAAGGCTCAGGAGGTAGTGAGATGAGAGAGGCTCTGCCAGCACACAAACCCTGGTTCGCTGCTTCCCTGTGGGAGTGGATATTCACAACGGACCACAAGAAGATAGGGATAATGTACGGGGTTACATCGACCCTCTTCTTCATAGTCGCTGGCCTTATGGCACTCGGCATGAGACTGGAGCTCTTCAACCCTGGAGGGCAGTACCTCAAACCTGAAACCTACAACTGGTTTCTTACCGTTCACGGTGCTGTGATACTCCTCTGGTGGGCGATAGGTGTATGGGCCTCTTTCGCCAACTTCCTCATACCCCTCATGATAGGAGCGAGGGATGTTGCCTTCCCGAGATTGAACGCCCTCGGTTACTGGATGTTCTTCGCCGCAAGCGTTATAGCGCTTCTGACCTTTATCCCCGGAAACCAGATAATGACGATGTGGACTGGATACCCTCCCCTCGCCACTATGGAGGGTGTGGGATTTGCAGGAACTGTTGCCCTTTTCGTTTTCATATGGCACCTCACCGGTTTCGCCTCCATAGCGGGTGCAGTTAACTTCATAACCACAGTTATAGCTATGAGGCAGCCCGGCATAGGCTTCTTTAACCTCAACCTCTTCATACACGGGATAATGGCCGCGAACGTTATACAGCTCCTCGGTGTTCCCTCCGTTGCGGGAGCGGTCACTATGCTCTTCCTCGACACATACCTGAAGACGAGCTTCTTCGATCCCAACAGAGGCGGTGATCCCGTTCTCTACCAGAACCTCTTCTGGTTCTACTCCCATCCCGCCGTTTACGTTATGGTTCTTCCCGCATTCGGAATAATATCGGAGGTAGTTTCTGCCTTCGCAAGGAAACCCATATTCGGATACAGATCCATGGTCGTGGCGATCTGGGCCATAGCCCTGGTCGGGTTCATGGTCTGGACCCACCACATGTTCGTCTCCGGTATTCCCGACTGGGTTAAGATCCTCATGTCCTACACCACACTCCTGATAGCGGTTCCCACTGGAATAAAGATCTTCAACTGGGTGGCGACCCTTTACAAGGCCGCGATAGTTTACAGGACCCCGATGCTCTACGCCCTCGGAGCTATCCTGATGTTCCTTATAGGTGGTTTGACAGGTATTCCTCTGGGTATCCCCGCCTTTGACGTGGCGGTTCACGACTCTTACTTCGTTGTGGGACACTTCCACTACGTCCTGGGTATGGCCGTTACTCTGTCCGCATTTGCGGGCTTCTTCTACTGGTGGCCCAAGGTTACCGGCAAGATGTATCCAGAGACACTCGGTAAGATAAGCTTCTGGACGGTTCTCATAGGATCCAATCTCCTCTACTTCCCTCAGCTCGTGATAGGTATAATGGGCATGCCCAGAAGGTACTACGACTACCCGCCGATAGAAAGCTGGATAACCCTCCACCACCTTCAGACCTACGGAGCCTTCATACTCGCCTTTGGAATACTCCTTGCGATAGTTGCCCTGATAAAGGGTGCTCTCAGCGGTGAGAAGGCTCCCAAAAACCCCTGGATGAGCAACTCCCTCGAGTGGAGGCTGCCATCACCTCCTCCTCCCCACAACTTCGATGAACCACCCAAGGTGGAGGAGGACTACTGTCCTCACGGATACTGCAAGTTCTAAATCCTCAGAGGGGCGAACGCCCCTCTTTTGTTTATAATATTTTCTCCAATGGAAGAATCCAAGCGAGACTGGGGAAAGATACTAGTGGGTCTGGCGGTAGCTTCCGTAGCTCTCTTCTCTCTCCTCTTCACCGTCTATCAGTTCGTGAAGCATCCTGAGAATAGGAAACACTTCATAAGGAAACTTGAGAATATCAGGAACGAACCTCCCTTCCCGCTTCCCAATCGGGGAGGGAAAGGAGAGTAGGTTATGACAAAGACCTTCCTCCTCTTGGCCCTGATAGCTACCTACGTACTGATGGTCTTCGGGGGTATAGTTACCTCCACCGGTTCCGGTCTAGGATGTCCAGACTGGCCCCTATGCCACGGACAGCTTCTACCTTTCCAGCTCAAAGAGGACATTCCAACTCCACCCGCCCCTATGGTGGTAGAAACGGAGCTCCAGCCCTGGATAGAACAGACGCACAGGATCCTAGGGGGTATAGCCGGTCTTCTTATGCTTGCGTCCTTGGTCTCCGTGTGGAGGAACTACGTGGGCTTTCCCAGAAAGGCCATGGTCTGGATATTCATCTTTCTTATACTCGAAGCGCTCCTTGGTATGAGGGTTGTTCTCACGGAAGCCCCGCTCCTCAAGGAATTTCTCCACTACGTTTACACCACCTCCCATCTGATACTCTCCGTGCTCATACTCTCGGGTTTGACCTTCGCCTTCTTCTCGGTATTTGAAAGAAGATGGGAGAAGTCCCCGCTACCCTTCGCGGAGGCTCTCTATCTGCTGGTTATGTTCCAGGTCCTCATAGGGATACTGGTCAGATATGTAAAGGCTGCGGACTTCAACGTCTTTGCTTACTTCCTTCATATAACGGTCGCAATGGGCCTTATAATCTTCTCTCTCTACCTTATGCTGAAGAAGTTTGACAGGTATACCTTCATCAACTTCATTCTGATAACGGCCCAGGTGGTGGCCGGTGTGGCAACCGTGATCTCCAAGCTTTACCTGCCTATACTCTTCTTCCATATAGCGATAGGTTTCTTGGTGGTCGTGTGGGTCTCATACATGGTGGCTCCTGAGGTGCTGAGGAATAAAATTGTGGAGAGGGTTGGGGAAGTCTCTGGAGAGGCGGAGTCATGGTAGAGAAGACGATGTCCTACACATCGATTCTTAGGGAATACTTGATCCTTACAAAACCCGGAATAGTCACGCTCGTTCTCATAACCACACTCGGGGGGATATACATAGGATCGAGAGGGGACCTCGATCCCGTCCTAGTCTTCTGGACCCTGCTCGGAACGGGGCTAGCTGCGGCGGGTTCCGCCGTGGTAAACATGGTACTCGACAGGGACATTGATTCCCTCATGGCCAGAACCTCCGAAAGGCCCCTCCCAAGGGGGGCGGTGAGCCCCAGGGGTGCCTTCCTATTCGGAGTATCTCTCATAGCCCTTTCCTTCGTTGTACTTGCCCTGCTCGTGAACCTAACGGCGGCGGCTCTTGCGATGGTGGCCTCCTTCTCTTACGTTGTTCTATACACACTCCTCCTGAAGAGGAGGACCCCGATAGCTACCGAGATAGGTGGTATATCCGGGGCTCTTCCGCCCGTTATAGGGTACGTGGCTGGCTCCGGCGAGCTCGACATCAGGGCCTTCGTCCTGTTCCTTATTATGTTCATGTGGCAGCCGCCCCACTTCTGGGTGCTTGCACTCAAGTACCGGGACGATTATGCTAAGGCGGGCGTTCCCACGCTACCAGTTGTAAGGGGTGTGTTTACCACGAAGATAAAAACGCTCCTTTACACGGTCTCGCTCCTCCCTCTCAGCCTGGTTCCTTACGCAATAGGTATGACAGGTAAGCTCTACTTTATCACAGCTCTAATAATCAGCCTCGTATATACGGGCTACACGCTCGTGTTCATATTCTCCAAGAGAGATTACAGCATGAAGCTATTCTTCTTCTCGATCATATATATAGCTGTGCTCTTCAGCATGATGGTCTTCGATCTGGTGAAGGGCTGATGCGTCCTTGGTTCCTCCTGTTCCTGTTCTCCATAGGGGCCGGAGGGTTTTTCGCTCTGCTCGTGGCCCTTGCGAGAACGCCCGGCGTTTCCTCGCTCTTACCCGAGGGCCTATTCTACCACTGGCTTATAGGTCACGTAGATCTCGCCCTCATAATCGGCTTCCTCTCATTCCTGGTAGCCCAGTGGCACAGGGTGTTCGGAGACGTAGACTTTAAGCGCTTACATCTCTTCGCCTACGCTGGAGCCTCCCTTATATTCCTATCCGCCCTACTAGGGCTCGGTACCCCTGTCCACAACAACTACGTTCCCACCCTGGATCACACACTATTCTTTGCTGGAGTCGTTCTGTTCGGCGTAGGCTACCTTCTGAGCGCTTTGAGTTTTCTGAAGGCGTCCTTGCCCAGCTTAATCTCCGAGGATCCATTGAAGGCTGTGCTATCTGTCTCAGTATTGCTCTCTCTGATATTTGGCCTGTCCCTACTCTTATCCTTCATGAAGACTCCAAGGGTGGAGGAGACCTACCTGTACTTCGAGAGACTCTACTGGCTACCTGGACACGTTCATCAGTTTGTGAACGCTACTCTCCTGATCTACTCCTGGTCTTTTCTCTCGAGGGTATCCGGCAAGGATGTCCCAAGGATAGTTCCTAAGCTTAGCCTGTTCCTCTTGCCCTTCCCTGTAATTTACCTGATTGTGCAGATCTTCACTGAAGACACGATAGCGGAGGAAGTTAAAGCGCTCACCACCCTCGGCTACGCTGTAGGGATAGGCGTTCCCACCCTCGTCTCGGCGGTGGTCTTTCTCGTGAGGTCCGCCTTCAGGGGAGGCTTCTTCTCCAACTCTCTCGGAATAAGCGTGGTCATCTATATTATGGGAGCCTCCATGGGTTACCTGATAGCGGGCTCTGATCTCAGGATACCGGCCCACTACCACGGGGTAATAGCGAGCATACTCATATCCCTCATGGTCCTCACTTACTACCATCTCAGGGAGCTGGGATTTGTGGACGAGTTCCCGAAGCTCGTCAGGATACAGCCATACCTGTACGGTGTGGGGATGATACTCTTCGTGATGGGGCTGTTCTGGTCTGGATACTTCGGTGCACCCAGGAAGACCCCCGGAACCGGGTACATAGAGTCTATGGAGGTTTACGCCTTCATGTTGCTTATGGGACTCGGCTCGATCCTTTCGGTTGTGGGGGGGATCATATTCGTGGGGTACGTTCTATACTCTATAATTAAGAGTCATGAGTATGGAAGCCCGCAGAAAGCACAACCGTAAAACCAGTATAGTTATAGCTGTGATGTTGGCCATCTTTGCACTGCTCACTTACCTGATGACCTTCGTTATAGCCCACATGCTTAAGGAGAACTGATATGAGCTACGAGCTTCTTACGGCCCTCAGCCTGCTTACCATCGGAGCGAGCGGCATCCTGATACTTACTGGACTTTACCTAGTAAAGACTGGCAGGAAGGAACTTCATAAGAAGGCTATGCTCAGCGCCTCTTTCTTAGCACTCCTTTTCCTCATCTTCTACCTGATAAAGTACTTCTCTTACCCTCCCAAACCGTACGAAGGACCGCTCAAGGGACTCTACCTGTTTGTTCTCATCTCTCACTCGATCCTCGCGGCCATAAACTTGCCTCTTGCCGTGGTGACCGTTTTCTTGGGCGTTACGAACAGGCTCTCGAGGCATAGGAAGATAGCGCCCATCACCGCCGCCGTGTGGATTTACGTTGCCGTAACAGGATGGTTGATATACGCTTTCCTCAAGATAGGGGGAGCTTAAAAACTAAGAAAGGAGGTAAACATGCTCAGGACACTCGCGCTCTTTTTCCTCATCGCTATGGTAGGAACTGTGTACGCCCAGGGCAAGCTCGCCTGCGTGGACACGAACAGGATACTCCAAGAGTCAAAGCTGGTAGCCCAGGCCCAGAAAGAGCTCAGGGAGAAGCTAATCGAGTACCAGACGAAGTTGAGCGGTAAGGAACAGAAGCTCGAGGAGCTGAAGAAGCAGATCGAGAGCAAGGCCATATCCCAGAAGGCTAAGGAAGAGAAGATAAAGGAGTACCAGAAGATAGAGTCTGAAGCCAGAACCTTACAGGAGAAGGCCCAGAAGGAGCTTGCGGACATGAAGCAGAGGCTCGAGAACATGGTCTATAACAGGGTTAAGGAGGCTGCGGAGAAGCTGGCCAAGGAGAGGGGGTACACTGGGGTTATGGACTGCGGTGTCTTCATATACAAGGAACCTGAGATGGATATAACGACAGAGATTATAAAGATGATAGATGAAAGCGTGCCCAAGAAATGAAGCTCAGGGAGGTAGCCGAGCTTCTGAACGCTGAACTGGTGGGGGATCCCGAGGTAGAGGTCCGGGGTATCTCCTCCATCTCGAACCCGAAGGAGGGAACCCTCGTCTTCTGCCAGGCGGAGGGAGATGTAGAAAGGGCTGTAAAAGGAAGTCCGGCCGCCCTCGTCGTGAGCAAAGATGTGAACTACCCTAACTACCTAAAGGTCGATGACGTCAGGCTCTCGCTCGCCGTATATCTTGAAAAGCTCTACCCCGAGAAGCACCCTACGGGTATATCTGAGAAGGCTATCCTCGAAGATGGGGTTAAGGTGGGCAGGGACGTTTATATAGGTCCTTTCACATTCATCGGAAAGAACGTGGTCCTCGAGGACGGAGTGAAGATATATCCTTTCTCCTATGTGGGTGAAAGCTCTTATATAGGCGAGGGCAGTATCCTATTCAGCGGGGTTCACATATATCCGAGGACCGTGATAGGGAAGAGGGTCAGGATCCACAGTGGAGCCGTTATAGGGGCGGACGGCTTCGGTTATTACATCGGGAAGGAAGGTATTAAAAAGCTCAACCACATCGGGAACGTGGTCGTAGAGGACGATGTGGAGATAGGAGCTAGCACTACGATAGACAGGGCCCTGATAGATTCCACCAGGATAGGTAAACTTACAAAGATAGACAATCTGGTGATGATAGCTCACAACTGTGATATAGGGGAAGGGAATATAATAGTATCCCAGGTGGGGGTCTCGGGAAGCGTGAAGACGGGGAGGAACGTTATCCTCGCAGGACAGGTGGGAGTGGCTGATCACATCAATATAGGGGACAACGTTACTGTGACCGCCAAGTCGGGAGTTTCTAAGGACCTCGAGCCTGGCAAGGTTTACGGAGCGGGCTTCCCAGCGATCGAGTGGAGCAAGTGGAAGCGTATCTACGCTTACGTTCTAAAGCTCCCCGAGATAATGAAGAGGCTGAGATGAAGGCCTTTATAGAGAAGCTCGTAGTTGAGGGCTTCAAATCTTACGGCAAGGAGAGGAAGGAGATCCCTCTCGGGGAGGGCTTCATAGCGATAGTGGGACCCAACGGGGCAGGGAAGTCCAACATAGGGGACGCCATATCCTTCGCCCTCGGGATAGCTACCACGAAAACCCTGAGGGCCAAGAACCTCTCCTACCTCATATTCTCCCGGGACTCCGAAAAAGCTCCCCACGCCTACGTGGAGGTCCACTTCAGAAACAACGGAGCCTTCCCGATAGAGGACGAGAGGATAGTGATCTCGAGGAAGGTCACCCAGGATGGGAGGAGCACCTTTAAAGTAAACGGAACGACCGTAAGGGAGAAGGATCTCAAGGACTTCCTCTCCAAGGCGGGGATATACGAGAACGGCTACAACGTGGTCCTCCAAGGGGACATCATCAAGTTCCTCAAGATGACACCCGTGGAGAGAAGGAAGGTAATAGAGGACATAGCCGGGATAAGCGAGTACGAGACCAAGAAGCAGAAGGCCATAAACGACCTCCTCGAGGTGGACATAAAGATAAGGGAGCTCAAGCTCCTTCTTGAGGAGATAAAGATCCAGCTGGATAAGCTAAAAGAAGAGAAGGAGAAGCTCGAAAGATACAGAAAGCTCCAGGAGGAGAAGAGAGAGACCGAGATAGCCATACTCTCGAAGGAGATCAAGAGGCTATCTGCGGAAGAGGAGAGGCTCTCAGCCCAGCTCTCCGAATACCAGTCAAGGCTCGATGAGGTTAAAAAGAATATTTCCGAAAGGGAGGCCCTCCTCTCGGAGAAGGAGGAAAGGCTAAAAGATCTTAGCGAGAAGCTCCTCCCCTTCAGGGAGAAGATAGGTAAGATCTCCTCCGACATAGAGCATGTGGAGAGGGAGATAGAGAGGAGGGAGAGAAG
>WFPN01000120.1 GCA_015487535.1 Aquificaceae bacterium | reverse complement strand
TACGCGACAGCTCTCTTTTCCATGCCGAAAGATCTGAGGAGAAGGTTCGAAGAGGATAACCCGGAGGTAGGAGTGCTCGAGCTGTTTAGGGACGGAAGCGTCTATATTAACAAGGGCTTTAGGGATTTCTTCGAGACAATCGTTTTTAGAAAAGGAAAGTAAATCTCAAAATCACTTGTATTCCCTCGGTTCGCATACCCGCTCACACTGATACACGTCATAGAAATAGAAACTGAGATCTGATTTCATTTTCCTTAAACTTTAAGGAGGTAGAGAGATATGAAGAAGCTGGTAGGCGTATCCCTGCTGCTTTCATCGGCAATCTTTGCCCAGCCTTCCGACGAGGTAAAACAGCTAAGAGAGGAGGTCGAGGTAATCAAAGAGGAGCTGAGAAAGCTCAAGCTGGAGATATCGATGCCCCAGATAACCACGTACCAGAGCTACAGCGGTCTTGGGCCTGCAGCTTCGAAGGCATTGATAAATCCCAAGGGAGTCTCTATAGGTGGGTACGGTGAGGTGTGGTTCACCAACATTCCCCAGACGGGTGAGAACTTCGAGGTTGATCTCTACAGGTTTATCATCTACCTAGGTTATGCCTTTACGGAAAAACTCAAGTTCAACTCGGAGATAGAGATAGAACACGCGAAGGTAGAGGGCGGTGAGGAAGGTGGAGAGGTCGCGATAGAGTTCGCCTTCCTCGATTACAGGGTGAACAAGTATCTGGGGCTCAGAGGTGGTATGGTCCTTGTTCCCCTGGGAATAACAAACGAGTACCACGAGCCTCCCACGTATCTGAGCGTTCGCCAGCCCTATCTTGAAAAGAAGCTCTTCCCCTTCACCTGGAGGGAGAACGGTGTAGGCCTTTACGGGGAAACGGACCTTCTCGAATACAGGGCTTACGTTATAAACGGCATGAAGGTAAAAGACAGCTACGATTCCGATGAGCCTCTCGATAGTGTGACTCAGGACGGCTCGGAAGCTATAGGAGACAGCCCTGCCTTTACCGGAAGGCTCGACTTCAAACTCCCCAAGAACCTAAAGGTGGGCGCGGGAACTTTCATATCGCCCGTATTCGATTCTAACGGCAACAAGCTGGGGACAGTATCCATTTTCTCCCCACATCTGTGGTGGCAGTACGCGGGCTTCGATGTCAGGTTCGTCGGAGCTTACGTGGATGTGAGCAACGCCGATAAGATAACCCAGTCTGTTCAGACTTCCACAAGCGATCCAACTTACATATTCCCAGAGAAGATGAAGGGCTTTTACCTGCAGGTTGCCTACGACGTTCTAAGGTTTTTCGATACGGAGCATGAGCTGTTCGTTTTCGGCAAGGTGGAGGACGTTCAGAGGTACGCCGAGGTTCCTTCAGGGTATTCGAAGCCGGATGGTGGTAACCTTAGCGTTCTGAACTTCGGCGTATCTTACAGACCTCATCCCCTTGTAGCCCTGAAGGCTGACTACGCTAGGGAGAACTACAGCGGCACAAAACAAGACAGGGACGTTTACAGCGCAGCTATAACCTGGATGTTCTAAAGCTCCCAGCATGGCTGCCGCCGGGAGGGAGGGGAAGGAGGTACAGCTATGCCGAAGAACGGATGGCTTTTAGATGAGTTTATAAAGGAGCGCCTGGAGATAATCCTCAACATGAGGAGAAATGTAAAGCTCAGAGACTTCAAGCTTATGTTTACGATCCCCGTAGAGGACGATAGAATACTTCAGCTCGCTAGAGAGTGCGGCTTCAGGGTCTTCACTACCCACAACTGCATCGTTATCGAGCTAAGCGGCAAGGGTAGATAGAAGGTGTAGGACTACGAGATCCTGAAAGAGAGATATGTCATACTCGGAAACAGGGAATTCATCTCCACATAACGCCTTAGGTTCCAAACTCCCAGGAGGAAAGGTATTTGACTTGCTCCGGTGTAAGCTCGTCTATCTCTATGCCCATAGCCGCCAGCTTTAGTCTCGCTACCTCCCTGTCTATCTCGTCTGGAACCTTGTAAACTTCCCTTTCCAGCTCCGAGGAGTGCTCTTTTATGTACTCTGCTGAGAGCGCCTGGTTAGCAAAGGACATGTCCATTACCGAGGCTGGATGGCCTTCGGCAGCTGCCAGGTTCACGAGCCTTCCCTGAGCGAGGACGTATATTCTCCTTCCATCCGCCAACTTAAACTCCTCCACCTCCTTCCTTATCTCCCTTCTAGAAACGCTCATATCCTGGAGAGCCTCGAGGTCTATCTCCACGTTGAAGTGACCAGAGTTGGCCACTATGGCCCCGTCCTTCATGACCTCAAAATGTTCCCTCCTTATAACCGAGGTGTTGCCCGTGACGGTTACGAAGAAATCTCCGATCTTAGCCGCTTCCTTCATGGGCATCACTAGGAAGCCGTCCATCCTAGCCTCGAGAGCCTTTATGGGGTTCACCTCGGTAACTATGACGGTTGCACCCATTCCCCTCGCCCTATGAGCCACCCCTTTACCACACCAGCCGTAGCCCGCAACTACAAAGTAAGAGCCGGCGATAAGCCTGTTGGTTGCCCTGAGTATCCCGTCTATCGTCGATTGTCCTGTGCCGTACCTGTTGTCGAACATGTGCTTGGTGTAGGCGTCGTTAACAGCTATTATGGGGAACTTCAAAACCCCATCCTTAGCCATAGCTTTAAGCCTTATAACTCCGGTCGTGGTCTCCTCCATCCCTCCGAGAACCTTCTCGGCGAGCTGGGGGTACTCCTTATGTATCGTGGAGATCAGGTCAGCCCCGTCGTCTATAACTATGTGGGGTTCCTTCTCTATAACCGATTTAAGATGGGAGTAGTAGGTATCCCTATCCTCTCCCCTTATCGCAAACACAGGCACATCGTAGTATTTGACTAAAGCTGCCGCCACGTCGTCCTGCGTGGAGAGTGGGTTCGAGGCAGTCAGGAATACCTCTGCCCCGCCTTCTTTGAGCGTTAGAACCAGGTTCGCCGTTTCGGTAGTTACGTGCAGACACGCCGAAATCCTTATGCCTTCAAGAGGTTTCTCCCTGGAGAACCTCTCCCTGATGCTCCTTAAAACGGGCATGTCCATCTCGGCCCATTCGATACGCTTCTTCCCCTGGTCTGCTAGGGATATGTCTTTGATGTGATGGTCCATGGGATCCTCCCTGATGTTTTTGGAATGGCGGAGCCGACGGGATTTGAACCCGCGCCCTCCGGCTTGACAGGCCGGCGTTCTGACCGGGCTGAACTACGGCTCCAGCCAGACTATTATTATATCCCCGACAAAGAGCCTTTTCAAAGGGTTTTCCCCTCACTCCACGTTTGCAGCTTGCTGTTTTATTCTGTCTATCTCAGCCTTTATCTCCACAACGTACTCGGAAAGATCCGGTATCTTGTTTCCGAGTGTGGTTATCTCCCTGTGCATCTCCTGTGCCAGGAACTCCAGTTTTTTTCCAACGTCCCTGTCCTCATCGAGGAGCTTTCTAAACCTTTGGAGATGAGTTCTGAGACGTGTAACTTCCTCCTCCACATCCATCTTTTCCAGCAGAAACATTATCTCGTTCAGCACGGTTGGATGTTCTTCCGGCAGTTCCAGGCGTTTGGCCCTCTCTAGGACCTTTTCCTTAACCTTGTCTATTATCTTGTCCTTCTCCTCTTCGATCTTGGAAAGGAGCTCCCTTATCCTTTCTACCCTGTTTAGAAAGTCTCCTTTAAGCGCTTCCCCTTCCCTCCTTCTACTCTCAATAAGCTCTTCCAGTGCTTTTGTTATAGCGTTCAGTATCGTATCTTCAAGCTCCTCGTCCACCTCCACGGTCATCTTCTCCGAGTATTTCCAACCGAGCTCGAATATTAGATCATCGCTGACCGAAAGGCCGAGTTCATTTCTGGAAAGTTCCTGAAGCATACTCACATTTCCTTTGAGCTTTTCCGTATCCACCGGAGGTATAACTCTCTTAGATTCCACATCCACAACTACGTGGAGCGTTCCCCTCCTAAGCCTGCTCTTTATAACCTCCTTTGCCTTCTGCTCTATGGGCATGAGGAAGGTCGGGGCCCTCAGGGACACATCTAGACCTTTACCGTTCAGAGAGCGTATCATCACACTCGCCTTCCAGTTCTCGCTCTCGGCCTCTCCTTTACCGAAGCCTGTCATACTCAGCATGCCTATAATTTTAAAGGTCAGGCGGGGTGGCGGAGCGGACGAACGCGGGGGATTCGAAATCCCTTGCAGGGTGTTTTAGCCCTGCCGTGGGTTCAAATCCCACCCCCGCCGCCATACATTAAGCTCTTAACCTGCTCCAAAAGCTCATTCTCTTGCCACGAGGAT